>CAYXFW010000046.1:0-9406 GCA_964464305.1 uncultured Verrucomicrobiota bacterium | reverse complement strand
TTGCCGCCGGGGCGTCCCGCCGTCATACTCCAAGTCGTGAGCGCTGACGTCGACAGAGCGGCCCCGGCCGGCCGGATTCCAGGATTCCGGGCGGCCGCGCGATATGCGACGCTCGGCGCCGCGATCCTGTGCGCGGCCGTCGCCGGAACCGGCCCCGGCCCCGCGAAGGCCGCGGATGCGACGGGCATCGTCCACTCGGCCCACGTGCCGGCCGGCTATACGCTCGACTGGAACGACGAGTTCGACGGGCCGCTCGATCCGGCGAAATGGGCCCATTTCCTCTCCGGCCGCGCCCGCGGATGGACGCGCCTCGCCCGCGAAGCCGTGTCCAACGAGCCGCCGGGCGTTCTCGTCCTCTCGGCATTCATGCAGGATGAAACGCCCGTGACCGCCTGGCTGACGACGCAATCCTCCTACCGCCGCGCCTATGGGTATTTCGAGGCCCGGATCCGGACACAGTCCACCCGCGGGCTCCGCGGCGCGTTCTGGCTGATGTCCGCCGCGCTGGGCCGCCGGGACCCGGACCCCCGCAGGGTCGGCGCGGAGATCGACGTCCTGTCGTACGCCGGCAATGCCGAGGGCGACCGGGCTCTCGCCCAAGGTGTCTTTTGGGGTCCCTACGAAGGGACGCCCACGATGACCACCAATGCGCTCGGACAGACTCGCCCGCTGACCAACGCGCCGGCGCAGCGTGTTTCAGGAGCCCACATCGATCTGGCCGCGGCAGGACTGACCAACGCGCCGTTGAGCGCAGACTACCATGTGTTCGGATTGCGCTGGACGCCACGGGACTACGTGTTCACGCTGGACGGACGGGAGACCTTCCGCACCAGCCGCGGCATTGTCGCGGCGCCTCACTTTCTGTGTCTGTCGCTGTTGCCGCCGCCCGGGGAACGCGAACGGCCCGCGCGCGTCGACCTGCCCGCCACGATGAGGGTCGACTATGTCCGCGTCTACGCCCCGCCCGTCGACGTGCCGGTCGCCGCCCCTCCGGATCCGAAACGAACGGTGGAGTAGATGCCGCATCGAACGTTCAACGTCCGCGAAGCCGCGGAGTACCTCCACGTCACCGAGGGGGAGGTCGAGGAACTTGTCCGCGCAGGGGAGATTCCGCACGAATCGATGGGCGGCCGCGTTGTGTTCCGGCGCACGGACATCGACGGCTGGGCGTCGTGCCGCGTGCTCGGGCTCGAGTGCGACGGCCTCGAGAAGTTCCACCGGAAGACGTCGGCCCGGTACCACGATCTATCGAACCGGCACGCGATCGTTCCAGAGCTGATGCAGATCCGGTTCATCGAGCCGGCTCTCGCCGCCCGGACGCGGGCGTCGGTCATCCGGGAGATGGCGGATCTCGCCTCCGCCACCGGACTGGTCCTCCAGCCCGACGACCTCCGGGCCAGTCTCGACGCCCGGGAACGGATGGCATCCACCGCGCTGCCGGGCGGCGTCGCCATCCTGCACCCGGAGCATCACGACCCCTACATGTTCGACGATTCGTTTATTGCGCTCGCCCGGACTGTGCAGGCGCTCCCGTTCGGCGCTCCCGATGGATTGACGACGGATATCTTCTTCCTCATCGCCAGCCAGGACGACCGCATCCATCTGCACCTGCTCGCGCGGATCTGCGCGATCTGCCACCGTACCGACGCCTTGGACCGGCTGCGTACGGCGGCCGATGCGCCCGCCATGTTCGACGTCCTGCTCGCCGCCGAAGAGGAGGTTCTCCGTACAATTTAGGCGGCGCGGGGTCTTCCGGGGCGGCGTGGCCGCGGATTGCGGCGGGCCTGTGCTTGCGACGCACAAGATGGCCGGGATCGCCGCTCCCGGCTACAGCCCGGGAACACGGCAACAAGGTTGTAGCGGACGTTTGGAGCCCGGGGAGCAAGCGCTCAGGCGCGCGGGATCGCCGCGACCACCGGTCGCAGCTACAGCGGACATCCTGGGTTCACGGTCTTCTGTAGCCGCGACGGGTCGTCGCGGCAGACAAATCCACCCGGGGCAGTGGCCCGGTCCGCGGCCCTGCCCCGGGTCCGTCTCAGAACCTCGAATCGACGGACAGGACGAAGTTCCGTCCCGGCTCGTTCACGCCGGAACCGTGGATCCGGTAATCCTCGTCGGTCAGGTTCTCGACGGCGGCGGTCAGGTGGGTGTCGTTCCAGACCCGGACGCCCCCGCGCACGGCCCCAACAACATACCCGGGCGTGCCGCCGGGAGGAATCCGCTGCGTGTCGCGGGCATCCTCGGCCGAGAGCTTGTCCGCCTCGCCGGCGCCGCGCACCGCCACCTCGGCCCACCAGCGGGAGGCCCCGGGCTGCCAGCGCACGGCGACCTCGGCGGTCGGCGGCATCAGGCGGCTCATGTTGCCGCGCACCGGGTCCGGGTCCGAGGTCGGGTAGGCGTCGACCTCGCCGTCCATCCATGCCGCCATCGCGCGGAGGGACCAGTCCTCGACGAAGCGGTACTCGCCGGCGAGTTCGACGCCTTCGACCCAGCCCTGGCCGGAGTTCCTCTTCGTGACCTCCTGGAGCTCGTCGATCGTCCGACCGGTCGGCGTGCGGACGATGAGATCGTCGATGAGCGTGCGGTAATACGCGACCTGCGCGCGGACGCGGTCGGTGCGGAACTTCACGCCCGCCTCGAGCGAGACGAAACGTTCGGGATCCAGGTCCGTGACCGGCGTCTCGATCTCGGTGCCGCGGGCGATGTCCAGCCGGGTGAGGTCGGAGAGGTTTGGGGCGCGGAAGCCCTGCGAAACTCCGCCGAAGACGGCAACGCGCTCCTTCGAGTCCAACACCAGCGAGGAACGGAGGGATCCGACGACCGCGTCCCAGTCGCCCTCGACCGTCGTTGCGTCGCCGGAAACCGGGTCCGCCACGTGATCGGCGTCCGCCCGGTTGTACGTGTATCGCACGCCAGGGAGGATCTGAAGCCGGCCGTCCACCAGCGGGATCGCGTCCTGAATGAAGACGCCGACCGTGTCGTAGGTCGCATCGTCGGCCACCGGGCCCTGGATATCGGCCTTGCCGACGCTGCCGTCGGCCGTGAGCTTGTGGCTGTACGAGTCCACCAGGTCTCGGGAGACCTCGACGCCATAGACCCAGCGGCCGAGGTCCGTGCCGGATTCGAACTGCATCGAGGCGCCCCAGGTCACGACCTCGAAGCCCTTCTCGCCGGCGGAGGCATCCTCCTTGACGCGGTACTCGTCCTCGGCCTGGAGCTGGCGGTAGACCGTCACGCGCGCGGAGTCGACGAATGCGCAGACGTCCTTCGCGGCCAGGGTCGCCCAGGTCAGGTCGCGGGCTTGGTCGTACGAGAGGACCCGGTCCGTGCCGTGCTTGAGCCCCTCCCACTCGATGCCGTAGACGGTCCGGTGCGAACGCCACGCGTCGTTCTGCCGCACGGTCTGGTGGCCGAGGGTGAGCGTTCCGCGATCGCCGAGCTGCCGCGTGACCATGGCATCGAGATCCCATTCGTCATACCCCGTGTGGGACTGTTCGCCGACATCCTTGCCGCCCGTGACGTCGCCGAAGTCCTTCATCGAGAGACCGACGACGAAGCCCGTCCGCTCGTCCGGCCGCCCCCCGGCTTGGACACGCCCGACGTGGGAGTCTTCCGCCGACGAGTAGCGGTACAGGGTGCGCCCGGTCCATTCCGGACCGCCGGCCGGCGGGGGCTGGATGGGCAGCGCATTGACCGTGCCGCCGATCGCATCGCTCCCGTAGAGGACCGACGAGGGGCCCATGACGACTTCGAGAGTGCGCAGCGACAGGGGGTCGACCGTGTTCCAGTACTGGTTCGGCCCGTCGCGGAACACGGCGTTGTTCAGCCGGATGCCGTCGATCAGCATCAGCGTGCGGAATCCGGTGAACCCGCGCAGGAACGGCGAGCCCTGACCGTGCGAAGTCTTCTGGATCATCGCCGACGGCACGCTCTGCAGCGCATCCGGCGTCGTGCGCACCGCACGGATAGCGTTCAACTCAAGCCCGCCGAGCCCATGCACCGTGTACGGCGTCGTCAGCGGATCGGTCTCGATCCGCGTCGCCGTCACCACGATCTCCCCCGGCTTCGCAGATGTTGTCCCCGGCGCCTCCGCCCCACACGCCCCCGCCGCGATCCCGGTCAATGCGACGACTCCAATCCACCCCTTCATGCGATCCCTCCTCCGTGTTGGCATTCTCCCCGCCCGCCTTGACCCGGACCCGCGGTCCGGCTCCCCACCTCTTCCGGCGATGCGCACAGATTGGACTCAACGCAGGCTCGCTTCGGACTGCGAGGTTGTGCCAGGGACATCCGTCAGATGTCTGTCCCGCGCGATGCGGGGGCGAGGCGGAAGACGATGGGGATTCGGAATTCGCCGCTCGAGGTGCGGGCGAAGGGAGCGGCGCGGCGGACGGCCGCGAGGGCGGCGGCGAGGAGGCGCTGCGAGGCGCCGTCCGCCGTGGCATCGAGCCGCGCGACGGTGCCGTCGTCCGCCACGGTCAGAACAAGAATAACCCTGCCTTCCTCGCCCCGTCGCCGTGCGGAGTCCGGATAGGCCACATGCTTGTGGATCGCAGCGCGGACGAGGTCCCAGGCCGCGCCTTCCTCGAGGACAGCCGGCGCCGGTTCGGCCCGGGCGGGAGCGGGCATCGCAGGCTCCGCGAGGGCTGCGACGAGCGGCGGGGCGGATTCGGCCGGTGCGGCGTCTGCGACCGCCTCAACCGGCGGCGGATTGGTGACGGCCGCGACCCTCGGGAGCGGTAGAGGCGCGGGAGGAGGCTCCGGCAGGACCGTCGGTTCGGGCGGCGGGAGCGGCTCCGGCGGCGGGGGTGGCGGCTCCACGAACCGGCCGAGATCCACGACGAAAGGACTCTCCTGCGACACCCGGACGACTCGGTTGCCCGTCCCCGGAAGTTGAAGCAGGGCCGCAAATACGGCGGCATGGACGACGGCCGATCCCGCCACCGCGGTACGCGTAAGTAGAAGCGCCGGCCGGCGCAACGGGAACGTGGCCGGCCCGCCCCTGACGCGTCCGACTCGCAAGGGGGGGCGTCGCGCAACCCGGAGAACGGTCTTGCGCACGACGGCGGACGGCTGAATTCCGGTGTCCATGCGATTCATCTTCGCCCAAAACGATCGAACTGGACGCGTCAGTTCGCGACCCTCTTCCGCGGGCGCTTGCCGGGGTCCCCGGCGGTCCCGGGTTCGTTGTCGAACCGGGCGTTGCCGTAGGCTTCCCGCGGCGGGACCTCGGGGACCTTCAGTTCCGCGCGCAGGCGGGCCAGTTCGGCCCGGAGCCCGGTCACGGTGGAGCCGTAGGCGGGATCGCCGATGAAGTTCCGCGTCTCCAGCGGATCCTTCTCGCGGTCATAGAGCTCCCAGTCGTCGAGATCGGGCGTGTAGTAGTGAACGAGCTTGTACCGGTCCGTCACAACGCCATCGTGCGGCCGGACCCGGTGGGGCGTCGGATACTCGTAGTAATGATAGTAGAAGCTCGTGCGCCAGTCGGCCGGATCTGCGCCCTTCAGCAGCGGCACGAGGCTGCGGCCCTGCATCCCGGCCGGCACCGGCACGCCGGCCGCGTCGAGGAAGGTCTCGGCGAAGTCGAGGTTCGAGACGATCCGCCGATTCGTGCCGCCCGGCTTCGTGACGCCGGGCCAGCGGACGAGCAGCGGCGTGCGGAGCGACTCCTCGAGGATCCACCGCTTGTCGAACCAGCCGTGTTCGCCGAGGTAGAAGCCCTGGTCGGCGGAGTAGATGACGATCGTGTTGCTCGCGAGCCCCTCGCGTTCGAGGGTGTCGAGGATCCGGCCGACGCTCTCGTCCACGGCCTTGATGCAGCCGAGGTAGTCGTGCATGTAGCGGTTGTACCGCCAGCGGACGAGATCCCTTCCGGTCGGGTTGGCCTTTCGAAACGCCTCGTTGCGCGGCTCGTAGTAGGCGTCCCACACCTTCCTCTGTTCCGGCGTGAGGCTGCCGGGCGCCTTGAACTTGGCGTCGACGTCCGTGAACGTCTTTTCGAGGGTCATGTCCTGGTCGCGCCACGCGAGGCCGCGTCCGCCGCCGTAGTCGTCGAACAGCGTCTCGGGCTCGGGATACCGGCGATCTTTGTCGTGGCCGAGGTGGCGGAGGGCGGGCGACCATTCGCGGTGGGGGGCCTTGTGTTGGGCCATCAGGATGAAAGGCTTCGTCTTGTCGCGACGCTTGAGCCATTCGATGGACAGGTCCGTGATGATGTCGGTGACGTAGCCTTCGTGACGGGTCTTCTCGCCGTTGCGGATCATCGGCGGGTTGTAATAGATGCCCTGGCCGGGGAGGATGTTCCAGTAATCGAAGCCGGTCGGGTCGCTGACCAGGTGCCACTTGCCGACGATGGCGGTCTGGTAGCCGGCGGCCTGCAGAAGCTTCGGGAACGTGGTTTGGGTTCCGTCGAACCTGCAGTTGGAGTTGTTGTAAAACCCGTTCCGATGGTTGTACGTGCCGGTCAGGATCGTCGCCCGGCTCGGACCGCAGATCGAATTGGGCACGACGCAGCGGTCGAACCGGATCCCGTCGCGCGCGATCCGGTCGATGTTGGGGGTCTCGACGAGCTTGCGTGCGTCGCCGTAGGCGCTGATCGCCTGGTACGCATGGTCGTCCGAGAAGATGAAGACGATGTTCGGCCGTTCCGCGGCGGCACAGGCCGCCATCGGGGCGGCAAGGGCGGCGATCCGCGCGAGGGTACGGAAAGGCTTGCGGCGGGACGCTGGATTCGGGCTCATGGCATCATCCTCCAGATCGGGCCACACGCAGCTTCCTGACACGGAGGCCCGAAGCGCGTATTGTAAGGGAGTGCGAGGCGCGAAAAAGCTAAATCGTCGGGTCCGCGGGGGCGCAAGGCATCTCCGTGGGTCTGCTGTAGCCGCGACCGCCGGTCGCGGCGGCCCCTGCGCATCGGGCGTTTTGCCGCGACCATCGGTCGCGGCTACAGTCAGTCAGCGAGAGGCCGATTCCCTGGATCCGACGATCTGCGGAGAGAGAAGGCCCGACGGAGTTGCCTTGCGTCCGGTCCGCGGGGTGCGATGGGGCGGGCCGTTCGCGCCGTGAACGGCGGCGTCCAGGATCCGGCGTCCGTCCCCGCGCGGTTTGCCCCGCTGCCGCCGTTCACGAACCGGCTGATCGGCTTCCAAGTCCTTAACGCCATCAACTTCACCATCGCGATCGGTTCGCCAATGGTGCTCGCGGCCAAGCTCATGGGCGCCCGCGAGACGCTGATCGGCCTCCTGCTGGCCCTGACGCCGCTGTTCGTGTTTCTGCAGATCCCGTCCGCGCGGCTGGCCGAGACCTGGGGCTACCGCAAGCTGATGATGTCCGGCTGGCGCATGCGGGCGTACATGATGCTCGGCATGGTGCCGCTGCCGATGCTGGTGGGGAAGGTGCCCTCCGCCTGGCTGCTCGGCGCGATGGTCGTGCTGATGCTCGGGTTCAACCTCATCCGCGGCTTCGCGTCGGGCGCCTGGTACCCCTGGCTCGCGCACATCGTGCCGGCGGACCAGCGCGGGCGTTTCTTCGGGCGCGAGAACTTCGCGATCAATGCGGGCGTGCTGGGCGCCCAGATCCTCTGCGGCTGGTTCCTCGGCCACGACCCGCCGGCGTGGCACTATTCGGTCCTATTTCTGCTCTCGTTCGCCAGCGGCTGGTTTAGCGTGAGGTTCTTCGAGCACGTGCCGTGTCCCGCGCCCCAGCCCGGCGCCGCAAATCCGGCCGGCGGTGCGGCGGCGATGGTGCGGCACGCATGGCGCGAGGCGCCGTTCCGCCGGATCACGCGCTACACGATGCTGCAGGGCTTCGCCATGTCGGGAGTTGCAGGATTTCTCGTCGTCTTTCTCCGGGACCTGGCCCGGATGGGCGAGGGACAGGTGGTCTACGTCATGGCGGCTTCAACGCTGGGCTCGCTCACGATGGCGGCCTTCATCGGGCGCGGGCTCGACCGCTTCGGCAGCCGGCCCGTCCTGCGCCTCGCCGGTCTCGGGCAGATCGGACTGCTCGCGTTCTGGGCCATCGCCGCCGCAGGTCCGGCCGGCGTCTCGTTTGCCGCCGCTTGGATCGCCGCCTTCGCCCTGGGCGCCCTGGCCACCGCCCACGGCTTGGCGGGCATCCGGCTGACGCTGGCCTTCTGCCCGCGCGACAGCCTCACCCGCGCCATGGCCGTCAACCAGGTCTTCACCTGCGTCGCCGCCGGCCTCGGCTCCCTCCTGTGGGGCGCGCTGATCGAGCGGATGCGCGCCGCGCCCGCCCTGGCCGACATGCCCGGCATGCCCTTCGCGGTGTTCTTCGCCACGGGGCTCGTCGTGCTCGCCGTCAGCCAGCGTGTCCTCGGCGGCATCCGCGAGCCCGACGCGCTGCCCGCCGGCCGTCTCCTGGCCCGCGTCCTCTGGCACTGGCCCGTCCGCGTCCTCGGCGGCCTCTGGCTCGGCGAAGACCGCGCGTCGCAGCGGTGAGCAGGGAAGGGGCGGGGGGCGAGGGGCGAGGGACGACGGTGTCGAGTGGCGGGTGTCGAGTGTCTTTGCGATGTCCCGGTTCATCCATGACGACGAGGATGCTTCGCACGGGCCTTCCGTGCGGTGGGGCGGGCAGCACCTCTGCGTCTCCGTGTGAATCCGGTCCGGTGGCCGGCTATCGCCACTCGTGTTTCGGGTACTTGCGCGCAAGTTCCTGCTTCACCTTGGGGTAGGTCGTCTTCCAGAAGCCGGCGAGATCCTGGGTGACCTGGACGGGGCGCTGGTTGGGGCCGAGGATCTGCACCGCCAGCGCGACGCGGCCGCCGAGGATGCGGGGGGATTCGGTCACGCCGTAGAGATCCTGGATCTTCATCGCGATGGACGGCGCACCCTGGGCCGCGTAGGTGACCCGCGCGCGCTTTCCGTTGCGCAGCTCGACCCGCTCGGGCGCGTTCTTCTCGACGAGCCCCTGCAGCCGCGGCTCAAGCCGCCCTTTCACCGCCGCCAGGACCGGCCGGTCCTTGAGATCGCGCGCCGAGATCGCGCCCGCGCAGACCGCCCGGATCGCCGCGCGCCGCTCCTCGTCCGTGAAGGTAGGGATGCCGAGCTCCGGAAGGTGGCGGGCAGCGGTGGCGACGCGCAGGAGCCATTGGTCGACCGTCTCGTTCCAAAGCAACAGCGCGATTTCACCGCGCATCACCTCCGCCGCCAGCAGATCGGCGGCCGCCTCCGGGTCCGGGTCGCAGGGCTTGGTCTCGAGAGGAAGGTCGCGGAACCGCACCTGGCGCTCCGCAGTGACGCGCTTCGCGCCCTTGTCGTAGCGGGTTTCGACCCGGTCGTTGAAGTCCCCGGGGAACATCTCGCGCAGCCACTCGGGCTTCACGGCCGTGGCGAGCGAGAGGATGACCTCGAGGTCGCGGCCCTCGATCTCCCGGACCTCGGCGGCG
>CAYXFW010000045.1:0-11523 GCA_964464305.1 uncultured Verrucomicrobiota bacterium | reverse complement strand
GAGATGGGCGTGGCCCTGGCCGGTGGCGCCGACGGTCATCGGGACGCGGGTGAGGACGACGGTTCCGATCCGGACGTCGACCGGGCCGGCGGGGGTGGAGAGAACCGGTCCGCCGACGCCGTGGTGAACGAGGGGAGCGGTGTCGGGATCGGGCTGCGGCAGCCGGGCGCCGCGCGACAGCGGACCGGGCACCCAGAGGCCGAAGGAGCCGCCGCTGTCGATCCCGGCCTGGATCGTCCGGTCCGCGCCGACACCAATCGTACAGACGGGCACAACCGTGCGGGGATCGAGCGCTACGCCTTCGGGCTCGCCGGCGGGGGCGGCACCGCCCAGCATCATCCTCTCGCCGGGGGCGTCCCAGACCACGCGGCCGCATAGCCGCAGGAAATCGGAGCCCAGGAGCATCTCGACGCGATGGCCGGCCGTCCATCCCTGCGCCCCGAACCCGGTCCCCGGGTCGAGGATGCCGACGACCATGTTGGTGGCCGTCACGCCCCCGACGGAGAGACAGGATGCCACGCCGAGCCAAGCTCGAAACCGCGCACCGAGCCCCTGGGACGGGATGGGGATCAGCGCGCCGGCGCCATGGGTCGATGCAGTGGCCCTCAGCGCCGGCACCCCGAGGCGCGCCGCGCCCGCAGCGTCCATGATCGTGGCGGATGACCCGGTGTCGACCAGCGCAAGGAGGGTCCGCCCGTTGACGCGGACACGGACGACGGGCGCCGCTTCCTCGAACGGCCGCGCGTGGAACGGAAGGGTCGAAGCCTCGCGGCGGATGACGACATTGACGGGGTCCAGGCGCAGTCCGCCGCCGCCGGACTCCATCCGGATGCCGAGGGACTGCGGATCCCGCGACGCTCGCGCCGGGTCCGGCGGCTGAAGCAACAGGCACCCGGCGGCGAGCGCCGCGACGGAAACGATGCCCGCGACGGAGCCCGCTTCCTTCCCTCCAAACTTCGCACGTCCCTGGAGTTTGGAGTTTCTCACGTTCCCGGGCCTAATTCGCGCCACCGATCCTCCCGTGGCGTCGCGTGCGGCGTCCGTCACCGCACCGGACGCGCGGCACTGGCCGTCGGGGCCAGGATCACGAGTTCGTTCCGCCGGTTGTCGAGAACGACGCGGAAGCGCGACAGCGCGCGAAGCCCGAGCCGGGGCGTTCCCGGGAAGCCGAGGCCGTGGGATTCCAGCGTGGACGACCGGAGATCGCGCAGGACCACGTCCCCCAGCGACACCTGCTTCACGAGCGTCATCGTCGGCTCGTCCACGGCGATTTCGAAGTCGCCCGCGAGATCGATCAGGATGCGCTGGGTCTTGCTGTCGACCATCCCCTTGACGACGAGCGCATCGAACCCACCCTCCAGGGGTACCCGGGCGAGCATGCGGCTGTCGTCCTCCGCAAACGGCTTGTTCGACAGGACGACGACGCGTCCTCCGAAGTTCCACTGCACGGCCGCGAAAGAGCGCAGGAGGCTCCACCCGAAGATGAAGTCGGCATCCTGGGCGTCGGCCGAGCGGCTGAGCGGCCAGAGCGGGCCCCGCGAGGCCCGCGCGAAGAACAGCGCGGCTTCGATGGGCATGAGGTCGACCGTCGAGGACGGCGCCACGCACAGCGTTCCCCGGATCGAATCGACCATGTGCTCCGGAACGCCGCCGATCAGCGGCGGAGCGATCGGCATCAGACCGAACGCCTTCGCGCGTTCGATCGACGTCCAGTTCTCGCCGGACGTCGGGTCCACCAGGATCAGGGCGGGCCGCCCGCCCACGGTGCCTTCGATCAGCGGCAGGGCGGTATGCGGCGGCGATACGAACGAGGTGATGGCCTCCAGCCCCGGCCGGGAGCGGTTGGCGTTGACGATGATCGGATCGCCGTTCTCCCCGATCGTGACCGTGATCGCAAACTGGCGCGGATCGAGTGCCTTCTTGAGAAACGCAGCCACTTCCCGCTCGGTGTACATCAGGCCCGAGATCGGCTTGCCGTCGGGGCCGGCCCGGATCGTGTCCGGAGTCTTGCAGCCGGCGACCATCATCGCGGCCGCAACGGCGGCCGCACCCATTCTGGCGTATCGGTTCATCGTCTCTCCTCCGGGGCGCCTTGCCCCGCGGTCCCGGTCCGCATCCGTTGGCGGACCGGCCTCAACATCCATCCCGCTCCGGCCGCGGATCGCGTCCCATGAGCTTCGCCACCGCCTCGCGCGGGGCAAGCCGGCCGTCCACCACCGCCTGCACCGCGGCGGCGATCGGCATCTCGACGCCGGTCTCGCGGGCCAGTGCGACGGCATTCCCGCAGTTCGTCACGCCCTCGGCCACCTGGACCATGCTTCGGAGAATATCCTCCGCCCGTTCGCCCCGGCCGAGCCGCTCGCCAACCGCGCGGTTCCGGCTGAGCCGGCCGAAGCAGGTCAGCATCAGGTCGCCCGTGCCGCTCAGCCCCGCGAAGGTCGTCGGGTGGGCGCCGAGCGCGACCCCGAGCCGGGTCATCTCCGCAAGCCCGCGCGTGACCAGCGCAGCCTTGGTGTTCAGGCCGAGATCCAGACCATCGCATGCGCCGGCGGCAATGGCCATGATGTTCTTCAGGGCGCCGCCCAGTTCCACGCCGGTCGTGTCGTCCGACGTGTAGACCCGGAAGGCGGCGTTGGTGAACGCCGCCTGCACGGCCGAGGCGGCGGCGGGATCGCGACAGGCCGCGACGACCGCGGTCGGCAGATCCCGGGCAACCTCGTCGGCAAAGCTGGGGCCGGACAGCGCCGCCACCGGCCCGGCATCGAGGATCGACTCCGCCACCGCCGTCATCCGCCGGTGCGTCGCGCGATCCAGCCCCTTCGTCACGCTGACCGCCCGCGCGCCCGCCGGCCAGACCGGCGCGAACCGGCGGAGGGTGTCGGCAAAGTACTGCGACGGCACCGCAAGGACGATGAGATCCGCCCCCGCTGCCGCCGCCGCGGGGTCGGCGGTCCATTCGATCGACGGCGGCAGGGGGACGCCCGCCAGGAAGCGGGGATTCTCCCGGCGCGCGGCGACCTCCGCGACATAATCCGCAAACGGGCCCCACACGCGAACGCGGTGCCCGTTGCGATGAAGGACCAGCGCAAGTGCCGTGCCCCACCCGCCGTCGCCGATGATCGTTGTGTTCAGCATGAAGGTGTCAGGTGCCGGGTGTCAGGAGGGGGAGTTTCAAGTTTCAGGTTCCAGGTTTCAAGTTGGGGGAGGGGCGTCAGCCGTCTGGCAGGGAGGTTCCGGACTCCGGGTTCCGGGTTCCGGGTTCCGGGTTGGCTGTTGGTTGCTGCGCCCGGTGTTCACTCTTCTTCCCGAACCGGTGCTCGGTGCCTTCGAGGAGGCGCTGGACGTTGGACGTGTGGCGAAAGATGACGAGCATGCCGATCGCGGTGAGGATCCAGGGGCGCCACAGGTCGACGCGGCCGTAGGCGAGCCAGCCGGCGAGCGGCACGCCCACCGCCGCCGCGATCGAGGCGACGGAGACGTAGCGGGTGATGAGGAAGACCACCGCCCAGAGCCCGAATCCGACCGCAGCGGCCAGCGGGGAAGCGCCGAGAAGCATACCGGCGCTGGTGGCGACCCCCTTGCCGCCCTTGAACCCGAGGAATACGGGCCAGCTATGGCCGGCGATCGCCGCAACGCCGCAGGCAAGCCCGAAGGCCGGGTGCGCCGGAACGCCGGTCCACGCTTCGATCAGGCGGGGGCCGAACAGCGCGGGCAGCAGGCCCTTGAGCAAGTCGCAGGCGAAGGTCAAGATCCCCCACCCCTTGCCGACGGCCCGGAAGACGTTCGTGGCGCCGACATTACCGCTGCCGACCTTGCGGATGTCGATCCCCTTCGCCCGCGCCACCAGGTAGGCGAACGGAATCGCGCCGGAAAGATACGACCCGGCGATCACGGCGGCTGTCGGAATACCCGTCACGCTTGACATTGTCACCCATCCCCCCCGTCTCCATCAAGCCCGGCAGCGGCGACCCAGATCCTCGCCCAGGCAGGATGCGCACGAATGGGGCTGTTGCGAAGTGCGCATGGATACGGCCGCGACGGACCCCGCTTCGCGAGGACGCTACGCAGGGCACGGCGCGGCCCTCCAGATCGGATCCCATAGAGATACAAGAGGACGGACCTGGAGGGCGCCGTTCCGCCGTGCCCTGCGAAGCGTCCTCGCGAAGTAGGGTCGGCGCCGTGCGGGAGACCCTCGAAGCGACGTCCGTTCTTGATCTCTCAAGTCTGGCCGAGGTTTTGGCGGCGCCCCGCGGGCTTGACGCCTCCCCCGGGTCCGGCCACGCTGTCGGCACGGTCCGGTTGCCGGACCGGAGGAGATCCGCATGCGCGCGAACCGTCGGTTGGGAAGCCTTGCAGCCCTCGCGGTGGGACTGGCCCTTGCGGCCGGAGCGGCCGAGCCCCGCGTCCTTGTGTACACCCGCAACCATGTCACGAACGGAAAGGGATTCGTCCACGACAACATCGCCGTCAGCGTGGCGGCGCTGCAGGAGATCTGCAAGGAGGCGGGAATCGCGGTGGACGTTTCCGACCAGCCGTCCGTCTTCACGGCGGACAATCTGAAGAAGTACAAGGCGGTGGTGTTCTCGAACACGAACAACGAGGCGTTCGAGAACGACGCGCAGCGGGAGACCTTTAAGGCCTACCTCCGCGGGGGCGGCGCGTTCGTCGGCATTCATTCGGCGACCGGATCCGAGCGGAAGTGGCCGTGGTACTGGGGCCTGATCGGCGGCACCTTCGCCTGGCATCACCCGATGCAGGAATTCACGATCCAGGTCGTCGACCGCAAGCATCCCTCGACCTCGCACCTTCCGGAGGGCGCGTGGGCGTGGTCCGACGAGTTCTACACGGTGAGGGAGCGCGATCCGAACGTGCGCGTCCTGCTCGCCGGCGAGCAGAAGAGCCTCAAGAAGCCGGGAACGCCGCCGCCCGGCCTCGACCTGCCCGACCCCTACCCGCTGGCCTGGTGCCACGAATTCGAGGGCGCCCGCAGTTTTTACACGGCGCTCGGTCACAAGAAGGAACACTACGCCGACCCGTTGTTCCGCCAGCATCTGCTCGGCGGAATCCGATGGGCGATCGGCGCGGCGGAGTAGACTTCCCGAGACGGGCTGGCCCGGATCAACGGCCGAGGAGTTTCGACACGGCGGTCGTGTCGAGTGTGCCGTAGCCGTACCGGGGATCCCGTCCCGGCGCACCGGCATCGGTCAGCGACGCCTTCAACGCGTCCGCAGCTTGGGCGGCGCTCGCGTTCGGATTGTGCGCCAGCCATTGGGCGATGAGCCCGGCGGTGTACGCGGTCGCCGCCGAAGTTCCCGCGTAGCGTCCCGGCGGGCCGTTGTAGCCGACCGGCAGGGTCGCCGTCCCCGGCGCGGCAACGAAAATGAAGTCGCCGTAGTTGGAGTTCTCCCACGTCTGTCCCGACGGCACCGTGGCGGCGACACCGATCACGCCGGGGTAGGCCGCGGGATACTGCGCCCGGCCCGTCGCCTCGTTCCCGGCGGCGGCCACGACGACCAGTCCCTTTTCCTGGGCCTCCCGCACGGCCTCGCGCACGAACCCGCTCGCGGTTTCGGTTCCCCAGCTCAGGCTGACGACGCGCGCGCCGTTGTCGACGGCATAGCCGACGGCGCGCATCAGGTCGAAGTTCGACGTGACGCCCTCGCCGTCGAACGTCCGAACGGCAAGCACCGGCGACGCGCCGCCCGGCGCGGCGCCGTCGGGCAGCACGGCGCCCGAGGCGAGGAGCGACATCTGTGTGCCGTGGCCCACCGGGTCCGCCGCGGCGCCGCCGGGGCTCGTCGCGTCGTAGGCGCCGGCAAGCGCGATGGTCCAGCCGGCCGGCAGGCTCAGCCCCGTGTCGAGAACGGCGACGCGGGGCGACGAAGGGTCGGCGGTCGATGCCGCGGCCCCGGCGGCGGAGGAGGCCGAGCCCACCATCGAATAGCCGGCGGGCAGCCGGGCCGCGTAGTTCGCCTCGGCGCCGTTCACGATGGCATCGCGGCGCATCGCGGTTGCGGCCGCGAGGGCATCGCTTCCCGCCGGCAGCCGGATCCGGTAAACGCCCCACTGAGGCAGCGCGTCGACGAGCGATGCGTTCCATCGGGCCAGGTACTGGAGGAACTCCGCCGTCGAGACCCCTTCCTTCAACGTCAGCAGGACTTCGCGGTCCACGTGGAGCGGGCCCTTGCCGTCGGCGCCGCGCGAGAGCGTCAGCCGGGGCAGGCGGGACTTCAGCGGGACCGCCCGCTCCGCCTTGCCAGGCGCGAAGACCCGGATTTCGTCGAGGCGCGGGATGGACCCCTGCGGCCCCGGCAGGACCGTCCACGAAAGCGCGTACCCCAGCGGATCGATCAGGGCGCGCACGGCGCCGTCCGTGTCGCGATTGGAGAGATTGACCGTCACATGCCGGTCGATGTCCGGATCGAGCCGCACGCGCACGCCCGCGCGTTGGAACTCCGCCAGCACGGCCGCCAGCGGCTCCCCGTCCGCCCGGATGACCGCCCGGTCGCCGCGCAACTGCACCTCCGCCGCGCCCGCACCGGAGGAAAACGACACAAAGACGCAAAGGGCGCAAAGAAGGGGAAGCGCGGGGAGAGCCGGAGGAACACGGACGGACACGGACGGGCACGGACGACTGCTTTCGTCCCCCCGGGCCTTCATGTTGCAGCCTCCCGCCCTGCCGGCCATTGCGCTCTCTGCGTCTTGGTGTTCATCCGGTTGCCTACCGGAGCGACGTGGCGAGGGATTCGAAGGCGGCGCGGCGGGCGTCGATGACGGCGCGCGGCGCGGTCAGTTTCAGAAACACCGTGTCGTTCGCGCGGCGGACGATGGCGGCGATCATCCGCGGCGCATCGGCTGCCGGCCCGTCCTCCAGCGTGCTGAGGTCCACGATCCACATCGGGCTGCCGGCGGCCGTCTTGCGTTCCGGCAGCGCATCGACGAAGGCGCGGAGTTTCTCCGGCGACGCCGCGAGGCCGATCTGGCCGGCCCAGCGGGTGACGTTCGCCGCCACGCCGCCCGCCTCTCCGGCGAGCGAGGTCAGCGCGCATTCCTGCGTGGCCCCGGCCTCCTCGAACGTGAAGGTCGCGCGGCGCATGCCCCCGCCCGGATTCGCCTTCCAGCCCTCGGGAAGGGTCCACGCCACCTCGGCCGGCGGCGGCATCGGAACGTTGCCCGGCGGCATCGCGGCCGCGGCGGGCATGGCGGCCGGTGCGGGTGCTTCCTCGGTGTAGACGCGCGGTTCCGCACCGCGACGGCTGCAGGAGGAAACCAGCGCTGCGACGAGAAGGACGGTCGGGGTCAGGAGCTTCATGCGGCTAGCCTACCACAGGACGAAGCACGAAACCGGAATTCCGAAGCACGAAACAAATTTCAATTCCAAGACGCGAAATCCCAAACAGACCGCCCGTTTTGAGATTGAAATTTCGCGCTTCGTGCTTGTTTCGTGCTTCGGAATTAGGATTTCGTGCTTCCTTTGATTCTAGTGCAAGAAGTGCCGCATCCCGGTGAAGGCCATCGCGATGCCGAACCGGTCGCAGGCGGAGATGACGGCCTCGTCGCGGACGGAGCCGCCGGGCTGCACGATGTACTTCACCCCCGCCTGGGCGGCCTGTTCGATGTTGTCCGGGAACGGGAAGAACGCATCGGAGATCAGAATCGAGCCGGCCATCACTTCCGCGGCGAAGTCCCCCGGCGTCTTGCCATAGCCGCCGGTGGCTTCGTACAGCAGCTTGATGTTCTCCTGCGCCCGCGGCACGGCCAGCTTGCCGACCGAGTCGACGCGGTTCGGCTGGCCGGCGCCCATGCCGAGCACGGCGTGGCAGCTGGGCGCGTGTTCGCGGACGAGGACGATCGCATTCGACTTGACATGTTTGCACACGCGGACACCGAACTCCGCCAGTTTCCGCTTTTCCTCGGGGAACGGAGCCGCGGTCGGGACCACCCAATGCTGGATCGCGCCCGCGTCCCGGTCCTGCACGAGCACCCCCCCGCCGATCTGGCGGTACTGCCGGACGGACCCCGGCGCGGTCACGGGCTTCTCCAGTTCGAGGATGCGCAGGTCTTTGCTCTTCTTCTTCAGAAACTCCAGCGCGTCCGGGGCGAATCCCGGGGCGATGAGCGCCTCGACGAACCGGCCCTTGAGCCGCTCCGCCGTCGCCAGGTCGAGCGGCTGCGTCACCGCGATCACGCTGCCGAACGCCGAGACGGGATCGCCCGCCCACGCGGCATCGAAGGCCTCGGCCAGCGTCGGCGCCGTCGCGCAGCCGCAGGGGTTGTTGTGCTTGATGATGACCACCGCCGGCGACCCGGCGAATTCCTTCGCCGTCTCGAGCGCGGATTCGCCGTCGAGGTAGTTGTTGAACGACATCTCCTTGCCGTGCAGCACCCGGGTGTGGGCGATCGAGGCCTCCACGCAGGACGGGTCGCGGTAGAAGACCGCCGCCTGGTGCGGGTTCTCGCCATAGCGCAGCTTCACGCCGCCCGTGGCGACCTTGACGAACGGGGGCGCGCCGTCGCCCGTGCCGCCCTGCGCCGCGAGCCACGCCGAGATCGCCGCATCGTACTCCGCCGTGCGCGCGAAGACCTTGAACCCAAGCTCGCGCCGCAGTTCGAGCGTCGTTCCGCCGCCGTGGGCGCCCATGCACTCGAGGACGCGGCCGTAATCGGCGGGATCCGTGACCACCGTGACGTGGTCCATGTTCTTCGCGGACGACCGGAGCATCGTCGGCCCGCCGATGTCGATGTTCTCGATCGCGACCTCGCGCGTCACGCCCGGCTTCGCCACCGTCGCCTCGAACGGGTAGAGATTCACGCAGACGAGGTCGATCGCCTGAAGTCCGTGCTTCGCCATCGTCGCCTCGTGCTCGGCGTTGCCGCGGATGTGCAGGATGCCCGCGTGGACCTTCGGGTGCAGCGTTTTGACACGCCCGTCGAGCATCTCCGGGAAGCCGGTGAACTCAGAGACGTCCTTCACCGGAATGCCGGCGTCGCGCATCGCCTTTGCCGTGCCGCCGGTGGAGAGGATCTCCACGCCCATCCCGTGCAGCGCCTTCGCAAAGTCGAGGACGCCGGTTTTGTCCCACACG
The DNA here is from genome assembly GCA_964464305.1 of uncultured Verrucomicrobiota bacterium. Lineage (GTDB taxonomy): Bacteria > Verrucomicrobiota > Kiritimatiellia > PWTM01 > PWTM01 > VGWF01. The sequence continues at coordinate 2,437 of CAYXFW010000045.1, read as the reverse complement.
CTGATCAAGGCCCGAGCGATTTTCATATGCCGTTCTCCACGTTCTTCCACACTTCGATCAAGTCCATTCGCCGGATCCAGTCCGACAGCGCATCCCGGTCGAGGGCATCGCCCGACACGCGCAGCACGCCCGCGATGTCCCGCAGGTGCTTTTCCGATCCGCCCTCGCGGAAATACTCGAGCTTGCGGAGAATGACATACTCAGGCGGCGCGAGCCACACTTCGATCCCACCGATCGCCGCAACGCGACGCCGCTCCAGCGCCCACCGGTGCAGCGGATCCCCGCCCGCGATGTACATGTCGGCCTTCGAGCCGGTCGCCCCATGAATCACGTTGAAGTGCCCGCGGCGCTCGCGCGCGGCCTCGATCGTCAGAACATCGGCCGGCGGAATGTAGAACTCCGCCTCCGGAAACAGGCCGCGAAACGCATCGAGGGTCGAGGCGTTCAGGACCACCACGAGATCGACATCCAGCGTCATCCGCGGCTCGCCGTAGACCGTGCAGGCGACGCTTCCCGTCACCATGTAGGGGATCCCGGAGGCGGCCAGCGGACGCAGGAAGACAAGATGGGGATCAACCGTGTCCATGGAGGAACATCCTGCGGACCTCGGCCGCCACGCGCGGCGCCCCCCAGGCCGGATGCCGCATACGCACGCCCGCCTCGGCCAGTTGCTCGGCCGAGCGGCGCAGGCCCGATGCGACATCGAACTTCTCCTGCGGCGTCATGCGCCGGAAGATCGCCACCTGCTGGTCCGTCAGCCGCTTCATCAATTCATCAGCTTCACGCGCGCGCGTTTCGTCTTCTGGATGTTGCCGATCGGGACCGGCGCCTCGCCGGCGCGGCGAAGGGCCCGCATGGCGGCCTTGAGATCGTCCGGCCGCACGACGACGACCATTCCGATGCCCATGTTGAAGACGCGGTACATCTCGTCGCGGTCGACGCGGCCCTGCGTCTCGATGAACCCGAACAGCGGAGGCGGCGTCCACGCGCGCCGGTCGAAGACCGCGCACACGCCGTCGGGCAGGATCCGCGGCACGTTGTCCGGGAAACCGCCGCCGGTGATGTGCGCGAGGCCGCGGACCGTCACGGCGCGACGCAGGGCGCGGACCGGCTTCAGGTAGCTGCGGTGGACCGCCAGCAGCGCGTCCGCCACCGTGCGGCCGTCGTTCGGCAGCGGGTCGTTCACGCCCAGGCCCGCCTGCTCGAGGATCACCCGGCGCGCGAGGGTGTAGCCGTTGGTGTGCAGGCCGCTCGACGGCAGGCCGATCAGCACGTCGCCGGCGCGGATGTCGCCGCCGGTGATGACCGCTTTCGCTTTCACGGCGCCGACGATGGTGCCGACGAGATCGTACTCGCCGGGCGGATAGAGGCCCGGCATTTCGGCCGTCTCGCCGCCGATCAGCGCGCAGCCGTTCTCGCGGCAGGCGATGCACAGGCCGCGGATCACGGCGGCCACGATGTCCGGCTCGAGGCGCGAGGCGCCGATGTAGTCGAGGAAGAAGAGCGGCTCGGCGCCCTGGACGAGGATGTCGTTGACGCAGTGGTTGACGATGTCCTGCCCGACCGTGTCGTGCCGCTTCGCGAGCGCCGCGACCTTGAGCTTCGTGCCGACGCCGTCGGCGCTGGACACCAGCAGCATGTCCTTGCCGGGCGAGCGGAACAGCCCGCCGAACGAGCCGATCCCGCCGACCACGCCCTTCGTGAACGTGCGCTCGATCTCCCGCCTGGCGCGACGGAGCGCCCCCATCTTGCGGTCGATGTCCACTCCCGCCGCCGCGTACGCCGATTTCTTGCCCGCCATGTCCATGCCTCCCGCCGGGCCCCGCCGCCGCCCCCGGGTTTCCAACCCTTGGAAACACCGCGCGCAAAGCCTTCCAAGGATTGGAAACCGCCCGCGCCGGGGCCGCCGGCCCGATGCGCCGGAGCCTACCAGAACGGCGCTCCCTCACACAAGGCCCCGGGCCTTCAACCACCGGTACCCGGAGCGCGTCTTGAGGAACCGTTCGCGCTGTAGCGCCTCGGTCTTGGATCCGAACGCCCCGCAGTGGCGCAGCACCCACGGCCGACCGCTCTTCGTCGAGCGCACGCGGCCGGCGTTGTGGTCGGCCAGCCTCCGCTCCACGTCGCCGCAACTTCCCTTGTAGTACACACCCCGTGACGCGCTGTGCAGCACGTAGACGAAGTGTCGCGATTCGCAGGCCGCCGCGTCCTCCGCACTGGCGGAGAGGGTGGGATTCGAACCCACGGGCCCTTGCGGGCCTCCGGTTTTCAAGACCGGCGCATTAGACCACTCTGCCACCTCTCCACACCCTTTCGGTTTTCCACGCGGGCCGCAGAGCGGCCCGAGTGGCCACTTGGCCCGCCCCGGGCGGGCCGACGTGGCAAGACCGGCGCATTAGACCACTCTGCCACCTCTCCACACCCTTTCGGTTTTCCA
>CAYXFW010000044.1:0-11548 GCA_964464305.1 uncultured Verrucomicrobiota bacterium | reverse complement strand
ATGACCGGGCGCCATGAATTCCGGAACGGTGTGACGCACACGATCCTCGAGCGCGAGCGGATGACACGGTCCGCCTTCACGCTGGCGCAAGCCCTGAAGTCTGCGGGTTATGCGACCGGCATCTTCGGCAAGTGGCATCTCGGCGACGAGGCGGAGTACCAGCCGGAGAAGCGCGGGTTCGACGAGGTCTTCGTCCACGGCGCCGGCGGCATCGGCCAGTCCTATCCCGGCAGTTGCGGCGACGCGCCCGGCAACACCTATTTCGACCCCGTCATCCGGCACAACGGCCGGTTCGTCCGCACCCGGGGTTTCTGCACCGACGTGTTCTTCGAGCGCGCCGCCGCATGGATCGGGTCGCACCCGGGGAAGCAGCCGTTCTTCGCCTACATCACCCCCAATGCGCCGCACAGTCCCTACAACGCCCCCGAATCCTACCGCGCCCGGTTCGAGGGCCGGGTGCCGAAGGAGATCGAGGGATTCTACGGCATGATCGAGAACATCGACGACAACATCGGCCGCCTCCGCGCGGCGCTGGCCAAGCAGGGGATCGAGCGCGAGACGCTCTTCATCTTCATGACCGACAACGGCAGCGCGGCGGGTTCGAAGATCTTCAACGCCGGGATGCGAGGCGCGAAGGGATCCCCTTGGAACGGCGGGTCGCGCGTGCCGCTCTTCCTCCACTGGCCCGGCGTTCTGAAGCCCGCCGATTGCGACCGCCTCGCCGCGCACGTCGACCTCTTCCCGACGCTCGCCGCTCTTGGCGGTGCGAACGTGCCGGCCGCGGTCGCCGCGGGGTTCGACGGACGCAGCCTCGTACCGCTGCTTGAGAATCCCGTTGCGCCATGGCCCGAGCGGTACCTGTTCACGCACGTCGGCCGCTGGCCGCGCGGCGACGATCCGCGAAAGCACAAGATGGCCAACTGCAGCGTGCGGCAGGGCGACTGGACGCTGGTGTCGGAAGCGCCGCGGCCCGCGAAGGGCTCACCCGCCGGCGCGGCCGGCGCTCCGCGCTGGCAGCTCTTCGACCTGAAGACCGACCCGGGCCAGTCGAACGACGTCGCCGTCGCGCATCCCGGGACCGTGGCGGCGATGTCGAAGGCCTACGACGCGTGGTGGGAGAGCGTCCTCCCCGGCATGGTGAACGAGGACGCTGCGCAACCCGCCGAGAATCCGTTCAAGACCTGGTTCCATCAACAGTTCGGCTCCGACGCCAGCGCCGCGCCCGGGTGCGCATTGCCGGCGGCGAAGTGATGCGGGCGGGACGGTCCGCTACTTTTTTCCGACGCACGTCAGTTTCGACGCGGTGCGGATGAAGAGACGGCCGTCGGCGACGGCCATCGATGCGCGGCAGGGGCCGTCGCCGAGCACGACGGTGGAGAGCACCTTGAATTCGTCCCCCGCGGCCAGCACGACGACCTCGCCGTTCTCGCTCAGGCAATAGACCCGGCCGTCGGCGCCGGTCGGCGAGGCGCGCAGGATGGCCGTGACCGGCAGCTTGTCGTGCCATGTCTCTGCTCCGGTGGCCGGATCGAGACAGGCAATCTCCTTCTTGTCTCCATCGACGATGTAGAGGCGCCCCTTGTAGGGAAGGGGCGTACAGACATCGGCCGTGATCGTCTCGATGGCCCACGCCGCGTGGGACGCGGTGACGTCGCCCCGCCCGCCGTCGCGGATGCCCAGCACGGGGCCGCGCTTGGGACAGCAGGCGAAAACCATGCCGTCGAGCGCGGCGGGCGAGGCGACGACGCGGTTGAACCGCTGGCCCTTCGGGTTGAGGCCGAAGCAGCGCCAGATTTCCTCGCCGGTGTCGGGGCGGTGGGCGGTCACGCAATCGCCGCCGACGATCAGGATCTCCGGTCCTCCCGGCCCGGTGTGCGGGACGGGGGTCGCGTAGGACTCCATCGATTCCTCCACGGCAGGCGTCGCGCGGACGTGTTTCCACAGATCCCGCCCGGTTTCAGGATCGACGCACAGAAGGTACGACGAACGCTCCGGATGGTCGTCGACCGCGTGCTTGTAGGTCGGCGGATGGCGCTGCAGGACCTGCACGTAGAGCTTCCCGCCCAGCAGGAGCGGGCTGGAGCCGTAGATCCACATGTGCGCGAACTTTCCGGATTCCTTTGCGAGGTTTCGCGCCCACAGCACGCGACCCGTCGCGTCGAGCGCGGCGAGGTCGCCGCTTCCGTACAGCGCGAAGACGCGCCGCCCGTCGGTCACGGGCGAAGGCGAGGCGAGGTTATTCCGCCCGATCGTGAAGTCGCCGGAGCCCAGGTTCCGCGCCCAGAGCCTCGCGCCGTCGTGTGCGTCGAGGCAATACAGCGCGAGGTTGCCGTTGGTCTCCGCGGTGGAGGCGAAGACCCGGCCCCCGGCAATCACGGGAGTCGATGCGCTCGACCCCGGCAGCAGTGCGGTCCACGCGATGCCGTTCGTGGCACTCCACGCAGCCGGAAGGCCGACCTCATCCGAGGTGCCGTTGTGGAACGGACCGCGCCATTGGGGCCAGTCGCCCGCGCGCGGCGCCACCGGGGCCGCGACGAGCATGGGGATGATGCACGCGAGGGCCGGGGACCAGATGCGAAGGTTCATGCGCAAGTCATGCCCTGTTTCGCGCCGCGGCGCAACCCGGCCGGCCTGCACTTCGGCAGGGACTGCTTCCAAGGTCGTGACTGTTCCGCCTGTCCGCGTGACAGATGGGGATGCGGGGGACTAGGATGGCGGCCACGCGTCACCAACCGGAGGAAACACATGAGCATGGAACGGGCGGTAACCACGAGAAGAGACTTCATGAGGCGCTCGGCCGCCACGCTGTCGGCGCTGGCGCCGCTGGCGGGCGCGGCGCCGTTGCGGGCGTTCGCCGCCGGCTCCGAACGGATCCGCGTTGGGATCATCGGCTGCGGCAATCGCGGAGCGGACGCTGCGATCAACTGTCTCGAAGCCGACCCGGCGGTGGAGATCGTGGCGGCGGCGGACGTGCTCCCCGACCGCGCCTTGAAATTCGGCGGAAAACTCGATGCGTGGTGCAAGGCGCAACCTGCGTCGGCCGGGCGCCGCGTCACGATCGCGCCGGAGACGTCCTTCAGGGGTTTTGACGGCTACCGGAAGCTGCTCGCCGCCGCCCCGTTGGACGCGGTGATCGTCACGTCCCCCGTCGCCTTCCACCCGCTTCATCTCGAGGCCGCCATCCGGGCCGGCAAGCATGCCTTCATGGAGAAGCCGGCCGCCGTCGATCCCGTCGGCGCGCGGCGCGTCATCGCCGCCGGGGAGCTTGCGAAACAAAAGGGTCTCTCGATCGTGGCGGGCACGCAACGCCGGCACGACCCGGCGTACCTGGAGAACCACAAGGCCGTGGCCGGCGGCGCCATCGGGCGCATTCTCTCCGGCCGCGTCTGGTGGTGCGGCGGCAATGCGAGGAAGGAATACGAGCGCGCCGAGGGGGAGACCGATGCGCAGTTCATGGTCCGCAACTGGTACCAGTTCACCGAACTGTGCGGCGACCACATTGTCGAGCAGCACGTCCATAATCTCGATGTCGCGAACTGGTTCATCGGGCGTCCCCCGCAGTTTGCCCTCGGTTTCGGCGGCCGGGCGCGGCGAAACCTGGGGAACCGGTACGATTTCTTCAGCGTCGATTTCGACTACGGCGAGGATGTGACGATCCACAGCATGAGCCGCCAGATCAACGGCTGCTACCAGCGGATCGGCGAGCATCTCGTGGGCAGCTCCGGCGTCGTCTGGCCGGGCGGGAAGCTGACGGGTACCGGTCCGAAGCCGGTCCGGCCGAAGGAGACCGTCAATCCGTACGTGCAGGAGCACGCCGACTGGATTCGCAGCATTCGCGAAGGCAAGCCCTTGAGCGAGGCGCGGGGCGTTGCGGAGGCCACGCTGACCGCGATCATGGGGCGCATTTCCGCCTACACGGGCCAGATCGTCCGCTGGGTGGATCTCACGGAACGCACCGACAGCCCTTGGTACAACCTCGCCCTGAGTCCCTCGCCGGAGGATTTCGAGAAGGGCACGGTGACCGTTCCGGCCGCCGGCGTCTTCCCGCTGCCGGGTGCGGTGTAGCGCGCCGGCGCCCTCCGCACGATGGTCGCGGGACGCCCCCGGGGACGGGCTCGCGACGGATTGCCTTCCCGGCGCGCGCGATCGGGGGTAGATTCGGCGCGTGAAAATCGTTGTCTTGGACGGGCTCACCACGAATCCCGGCGATCTGTCATGGGATCCGCTGATCGCGCTGGGAGACCTGACGGTCTTCGACCGGACCGGCCGCGAGGAGGTCGGCGAGCACGGGGGCGATGCGGAGGCCGTGCTGACGAACAAGACGGTGCTCAACCGCGAGGCGCTGCGGAGGATCCCGAATGCGCGCTACGTCGGCGTGCTCGCCACCGGAACCAACGTCGTCAATCTGCAGGCCGCGGCGAAACGGAACATCCTCGTCACCCACGTGCCCGCCTACAGCACGTCCTCGGTGGCCGAACACGTGTTTGCGCTGATCCTGGAGATGGCGCGCAACGTCGAGTGGCACGCGCACGGCGTGCGCAAGGGCCGCTGGTGCCGCGCGCCCGATTTCTGCTATTGGAACGCGCCGCTGGTCGAACTGGCCGGGCTCACGCTGGGGATCGTCGGGTTCGGGCAGACGGGCCAGGCGGTCGCGCGGCGCGCCCTGGCCTTCGACATGCGCGTCCTGGCGCATACGCGGACGCTGTCCGCAATCCACCCGCCGGGCATCGAGTTCGCCGATCTCGAACGCGTGTTTCGCGAGAGCGATATCGTCAGCCTCCATGTGCCGCTGACGCCGGAGACGGAGAACCTCGTGAACTCCAGCCGGCTTGCGTTGATGAAGCCGGCCGCATGGCTGGTGAACACGAGCCGGGGCGGTGTGGTCGAGGAGACCGCCCTGGCGGATGCGCTGACGCGCAAGGCGATCGCAGGCGCGGCGTTGGATGTCCTGTCCGAGGAGCCGCCGCCGCCGGAGAACCCCCTCCTTCGCGCCCCGAACTGCATCATCACCCCGCACCACGCGTGGGCGAGCCGCGCGGCGCGGGAGCGGCTGATCCGCGTCGCGGCGGACAACCTCGCCGCCTTCCTCGGCGGCCGCCCGCAGAACGTCGTGCCGCTGCCGGCGGCGGAGTAGGGACCATGGCAGCCAGTCCGTCCTTCATCGGGTCCGATGGCCGCCCGCGTTGCTGGTGGTGCGCGGGTGCGCCCGAACTGACGGCCTACCACGATACCGAGTGGGGCTTTGCGGTCACGGACGACCGCCGGCTCTTCGAGAAGATCTGCCTCGAGGGCTTCCAGGCCGGCCTGAGCTGGCTGACGATCCTGCGAAAGCGCGAGGCATTCCGCCGCGGGTTCGCGGATTTCGACTTCGCGCGCGTTGCGCGCTTCGGCGCGAAGGACGTGGCGCGGCTGCTCGCCGACGCGGGCATCGTACGGCATCGCGGGAAGATCGAGTCGACGATCAACAACGCCCGCCGCGCCTGCGACCTCGTCGTGGAATGCGGCTCGCTGGCGGCGCACATCCGGCGTTTCGAGCCGCCCGCCGCCTCGCGCCCGAAACGCATCACGGTCGACGTGCTGCGGACCCTGACGACGTGCCCCGAGTCCGTCGCGCTTTCGAAGGACCTCAAGCGCCGCGGCTGGACCTTCGTCGGGCCGACCACGATGTATGCGTTCATGCAGGCGATGGGGCTGGTGAACGACCACACGCACGAGTGCTGCATCCGCTCCGCCGCCGAACGCTCGCGCCGCAGGGTGCGGCACACCGGGGAGACGACAACATGAAGATCGGTTCCGTGCGCCGGATCTGCCTCGTGCCGGCCCTGCTTGCGACCGCCTGCGCCTCCGCGGGGGAGTTTCGCGGCGAGTCGGCCCCGCCCGACGCGGCGCTCTGTCTCTGGTATCGCCGGCCTGCGACGAACTGGTCGGAGGCGCTTCCCATCGGCAGCGGCCACATCGCCGGCATGGTCTTTGGCGACCCCCAGACCGGGCACATCCAGTTCAACGAGCACACCGTCTGGACCGGCCGGCCGCACCTCTACGCCCGCACGAACGCGGTGAAGTTCCTCCCCGAGATCCGCCGGCTGCTTCAAGAGGGCCGCGCCAGCGAGCGGCCGGGTCTCGCGAAGCTCGCCGAGGCGGAGAAGCTCGAGGCCGAGGGAAAGAAGGACGAAGCCAGGGCGCGGAAGAAGGAGGCGGACGAACTGCTGAAGGTCTGGCGGGCGAAGCAGAAGGAAGCCGACGACCTCGCCCTGCGCGAGTTCATGAGCGATCCGCTCAAGCAGAAGACCTACCAGCCCTGCGGGGATCTGTGGATCGAGCAGCCGGCGGCGACGGTCGTCGACGCCTACCGCCGATGGCTCGATCTCGATGCGGCGGTCTGCGTGTCGGACTACCGCGTCGGGGACGTGACCTACACGCGAGAGGCCTTCGCGTCGCACCCGGCCCGCGCGATCGTCGTGCGCCTCCGCGCCGATAAGCCGGGCCGGGTCGACTGCCGCGTCCGGTTGTCCTCGGTTCACCGCGATGCAGCGGCCGTCGCCGGCGCGCGCGGCCGGATTACGCTCCGCGGGCAGGTGGAAGAGGGCGGCATCCGTTTCGAGGCCGTTGCGCAGGTTGAGGCAATCGGGGGGACGATGGCGGCCGACGGGGAAGCCGTGCGCGTCACGGGCGCCGACGAGGTGGTCGTCCGGCTCGTTGCCGCGACCAACTTCAAGACCTGGCAGGACATCTCCGGCGACCCCTCCGCACGCTGCGCCGATCTCATGAAGGCCGCCCTGGCGCAGCCCTACGGCGCGCTGCTCGCGGCGCACCAGGCCGACCACCGCGCCCTCTTCCGCCGCGTCGCCCTCGACCTCGGCCGCACGTCGGCGGCGGAGAAGCCCACCGGCGAGCGCATCGCCGCCTTCCGCGGCGGCGACGACCCGCACCTGGCCGCCCTGGTCTTCCAGTACGGGCGCTACCTGCTCATTGGCGCCAGCCGCGCGGGTGGACAGCCGGCCAATCTCCAGGGCATCTGGAACGACCTGCTGAAGCCGCCATGGGATAGTAAGTACACCTGCAACATCAACACGGAGATGAACTACTGGCCCGCGCTGTCCGCGAATCTCGCGGAGTGCCAGGCGCCGCTCTTCGATGCGCTCGACGATCTTGCCGTGTCGGGCGCGGTCACCGCAAAGGAGCACTACGGCGCGCGAGGCTGGGTTGTGCACCACAACTTCGACCTCTGGCGCGGGAGCGCACCGATCAATGCGGCGAACCACGGCATCTGGGTCACCGGCGGCGCATGGATGGCGACGCACCTGTGGGAGCACAACCTGTTCACGGGGGACCGCGACTTCCTCGCGCGGCGCGCCTATCCGCTCATGAAGGGCGCCGCGGAGTTCTTCGCCGATTTCCTTTTCGACGATCCGCTTTCCGGCCGGCTCGTCAGCGGGCCTTCGAACTCGCCGGAACAGGGCGGGCTGGTGATGGGGCCAACGATGGACCACCAGATCGTCCGGGTGCTCTTCCGCGCCTGCATCGACGCCGCGGGGATCCTCGGCACCGACGCGGACTTCGCGAAGAAGCTCGATTCGCTGCTGCCGCGCATCGCGCCAAACCAGGCGGGGCGGCACGGGCAGCTCCAGGAATGGGTCGAGGACAAGGACGACCCGAAGAACACGCATCGCCACGTGTCGCACCTGTGGGGCGTCTATCCCGGCGACGACATCACGTGGCGCGATCCGACCATGTTTGCCGCCGCGCGTCAGTCGCTGCTCTACCGCGGCGACGCGGCGACCGGTTGGTCGATGGGCTGGAAGATCAATCTGTGGGCCCGGTTCCTCGACGGCGATCACGCGATGGTCATCGTCGGCAACCTTCTCGAGCCGGTCGGAAAGGGGAAGGGCGGACTGTATCCGAATCTGTTCGACGCCCATCCGCCGTTCCAAATCGACGGCAATTTCGGCTACACGGCCGGCATCGCGGAGATGCTGGTGCAAAGTCACGTGAAGGACGAGGGGCGGGGGACGAGAGACGAGGGCGGGCCTCGTTCCTTTGCCCCTCGCCCCTCGCCCCTCGCCCCTTTCCTCGTCCATTTGCTGCCTGCCCTGCCGTCCGTCTGGCCCGAGGGCTCGGTGAAGGGGCTGCGCGCCCGCGGCGGGTTCGAAGTCGACATGGCGTGGAAGGGCGGCAAGCTCTCCACGGCGACGATCCGCTCGTCCATCGGCGGCCCCCTGGCCGTCCGCCTCGGCGAAACGACGGCGTCCTTCGACACGAAACCCGGTGCCGCGGTCGTTCTCGATGCGGCCCTGCGCAGGGTGCGGTAGCTCGGAACGGAGAGCGGCGGCCCGAGGAAAGCACGAAGCCGCACAAAGACGACTTCGCCGCCCAGTCGGAAGCCGCGTCCCGCTTGCAACGCAGGGTCCATGCGGCGTATACGAGCGCCAGCGCAACGACACGCCGCGCAGCTGGAGGACACCCTGGAGCGCAGGGCGCTCCGAAGGCGAAATAGGCAGAAAGGACACTGTTGGGCAAACCAGGCAAAGGAGGGGCTATGCTTCGCTTTGTTGCTTTCCTTCGGGGTGTGAGTCCGATGAATGCAAAGATGGTCGAGCTGAAGCGCTGCTTTGAAGGGGCGGGCTTCGCCGACGTTAAGACTGTGCTCTCAAGCGGCAACGTCGTATTCAACGCGAGTGCCGCGCCGGAAGCCGTGCTCGAGCGCAAAGCCGAAGCCACGATGGCGAAGCAACTTGGCCGCACGTTCCATACGATCGTGCGCCCGGCAGATGTTTTGCACGAGCTGATCGAGGCCGACCCCTACGCCACCTTCCGTCTGCCGGTGAACGCAAAGCGAGTCGTTACGTTTCTGCGTGAGCCCCACACAGGGAAGCTCTCGCTCCCCATCGAGGTCGATGGTGCATGCATTCTCGCCATGAATGGACGCGAGGTCTTTACCGCCTACGTCCCGAGCCCGCGCGGCCCCGTATTCATGAGGCTGATCGAGAAGGTCTTCGGCGCCAACGTGACCACTCGTACTTGGGACACTGTCAAGAAATGTGCGATGGCTCAAACTGAACCTGCACAACAACGCCTTCCATCGGACGCGCCCAAAGCAGCGCGCCGCTGAAGGCGAGCGGTCCCCATCATGGCTTGCTCCAGCGTTCTGCGCAGGCCGGCGGCTGCGGTGCGGCCGCGACGGAGGACGTCGTCGGTTCGGCCGAAGTCGAGAACGGGGATATCGCGCAGACCGATGCGGATCAGGATATCGGGGGGGGCGATCCGCATCTTGTGATCGAGAATGGCGGCCTGGCTGATGTCGAATGCGCCGAGAACGGCCTCGGCCATGGTGGGCGCGCGCCGCCCCTTCGGCAGCCGGGCGGGGCCCGCCACGTCGACGGCGATGACGAGGTCGCAATGCCCGATCAGAAGGTCGTAGGGCACGAGATTCACCACGCCGCCGTCGACGAGCATCCGGCCGTCGCGTTCGACGGGAGGAAAGGCTCCGGGGACCGCCATACTTGCCTGGATCGCGGGGAGGAGTTCACCGGACGAGATGGCCACCTGTTCGGCGGACCAGAAATCCGCGGCGACGGCGGTCAGGGGGATCGTGAGCTCCGCGAACGTCGTGCATCCGACCTCGTCGGCAAGGAGCTCGATGAACCGGTCGGTTCGCAGCAGCCCGCGTCCCCGGAAGTCCGGGGTCATGGCGCCCAGCCACCGGAGAAGGGCGTCCCGCCGGCCGAAGAGGTGCCGGAGGGTCTCCCCCTTGCGGACGGTGATCGAGCGAACGAGCTTCCGGATGTCGCGGCCACTCCGGCCGGAGGCGTAGAGCGCCCATGATGGCGCCCATGCTCGTGCCCGCGATGGCGACGGGCCGTACGCCCATGGCGTCGAGCGTCTCCAGCACGGGAATGTGGGCCAGCCCGCGCACCCCGCCGCCGCCCAATGCCAGTCCGATCCGTTTCGCTTTCACGCCGCCGATTGAACACGAGGATGCGCTGAAACGCAAAGCTCCGGTTCTGGGGCGTCGGCACGACGGGTTGTGGGCGGTGGATTTCTGCAAGAAGGCGCTTGTTGACCGGACCGGTTTCGCGCCATGCTGGGGCACGGACGGGGAGCCATCATGAATGCGACAGCGTGCCGTGTGTCCGCGATCCGCAGGGCCGTCCTGACAGCCGCCGGCCTCGCGCTCCAAGCCTGCGCGGCCCCCGCGACATCGATTCCAATCTCGGCGCCCGCGGGGGGGCCGGCGGCGGTCGCCGCCGCAGAGCTGTCCCGCGCGCTGACCGGCGTCTGGACGGACTGCACGTTTCCGGTCGGTGCGGCCGCGCCCGCGGAAGGACCTGCGATCGCGTTGATCGTCGACCCGTCGCTCGCGGCCGAGGCCTATGCCGTGCGAGTCGAAGGGCCGGGGGACGCCCGCGTTGTCCTCGCGGCCGGCAGCCCGCTGGGCGTCTCGCATGGAGTCCACGCCCTGTTGGAGAAGCTGGGCTTCGGCTCCTTCCTGACGACCGATACGATGCCCGAGCCGCGACGCGGAATCCCATCGTTCCGGGACTGGGTCCTGGCCGATGCCCCGCTGGCGAAGGAACGGATCGTCTTCAACTGGCACAACTTCCTGAGCGGCTGTTCGTCGTGGAACTACGCGGATTGGGAGAGCTGGATCGACCAGTCCCGCAAGATGCGGTTCAACACGGTGATGATCCACGCCTACGGTAACAACCCGATGTTCACGTTCGCGCACCACGGCGTCGCCAAGCCGGCCGGCTTCCTCACCAGCACCGTGCGCGGGCGCGATTGGGGCACGGCGCACGTCAACGACGTCCGCCGTCTCGCCGGCGGATCCGTTTTCCCCGGCCCCGTGTTTGGCGCTGACGCGGCCCTTGCACCGGTGGAGAGGCGGGCGGAGGAGACTCAGGCGCTGATGAAGCGGGTGCTGGCCCACGCGGGGGCGTCGGGCATGCACGTCTGCTTCGCGTTGGACGTGGACACGGAGTCGAGCAACCCGCAGGCGGTCATCCTCACGCTGCCCGAATCCGCCCGCTTCCGGCTGTCGGACGGCAAAACGTGGCTGGCGCGTCCGGACACGCCGGAGGGGGCCGCTTTCTACCGTGCGCAGGCCAAGGCGCTGTTCGATTTGTACCCGCAGATCGACCGGCTTGCGATCTGGGTGCGCACCGGGAACACGACCTGGACGAGTCTGAAGGAGGCGGATCTGCCCGCCGAGTGGCGCGCGGAACTCGCTGCGCGCATCGCCGCGGATCCGACGCTCGCCCAGCGGAGGCAGGCGGCCGGACGGCTCGGTCTCGGCAAGGTGACGGCCGCTTTCCAGCGCGCGCTGAAGGAAATCGGGCGGGACGATGTCCGCGTGTGGATGGGCAGTTGGAACTTCGCGTGGATGGACGAGGCCGACCCGTGGACGCCGCAAGGGATCGCGTTTGTTCCGCTCGACTGGGATGTCGTGCACGACGCGTCGCACCTCGCCACGCCGGAGATGCGCGCCGAAATCCGCGCCGTCGCCGCGCACCGTCCCGTGATCCCGGTCGTCTGGGCGCATCACGACGAC
>CAYXFW010000043.1:5983-11669 GCA_964464305.1 uncultured Verrucomicrobiota bacterium | reverse complement strand
CCGGTCGGGCGAGACCGAGGACGCGACCATCGCCGACATCGCCGTCGCGACCAACGCCGGCCAGATCAAGACGGGCTCGATGAGCCGTACGGACCGCATCTGCAAGTACAACCAGCTGCTCCGGATCGCGGACGTCCTCGGCGACGACGCCATCTACGGCAGCACCTGCTTCGGCAGCCGCATCTAGGGATGCCTCCGGGAACGCCCCGGGCCGGCCACGGCCGGCCCGGGCGCGAATCCCGGCTTGCATTTCCCGCGCTTCAGGCTATTCTCCGAACCCTTTGAATTGCGGCGGGATCCGAAGGGAGTCCGCCGGGGAACGAGGACCGATGAAAAAAGACATCCATCCCGATTACGGGCCGGCGATCATCACCTGCGCATGCGGCAACGTGGCCAAGACGCAGTCGACGGTCAAGGAAATGCACATCAACACCTGTTCGAAGTGCCATCCGTTCTTCTCCGGCCATGCGAAGTTGATGGACACCGAGGGCCGCGTGGACCGCTTCCGCAAGCGGTATGCCGCGCCGAAGAAGTAGGGAGCGGAGAGCCCGGGGGCCGGCGGCGCATCCAGGCGGTGCGGGCCGGCCCCGCGGCTTTTCGGGGACATGATCGACGCGCGCTACATCGGGACGGTCCGGCGACAGCTGGCCGAGGTCGAGGCCGAGATCTCGCAACCCGGCGCCGCCGCCAATCCGTCCGCCTACCGCCTGCGCATCGCCGAACACGCGCGGCTTCGGGGCATCTGCGAGAAGGCGGACCGCCTCGAGGCCCTCCAGCGGGAGGCCGCCCAGACGAGGGAGCTTGCCGCCGAAGACGGGACCGACGCGGAACTCCGCGCGATGGCCGAGGCCGATCTGGCGCGGATCGAGACCGCCCTCCCGCAGGCCGGGAAGGACCTGCTCGTCGCCCTCCTTCCGCCCGATCCGTCGGAAAACCGCAATATCATCATGGAAATCCGCGCCGGCACCGGCGGCGAGGAGGCCGCCCTCTTCGCGGCGGACCTGTTTCGCATGTACTCCCGCCACGCCGACCGCCGCGGCTGGCGCATCGGCGTCATCGACGTGAACGCGTCGGATATCGGCGGCTACAAGGAAATCGTGTTCTCGATCGAGGGCCAGCAGGTGTACCGGGACCTGCGCTTCGAAAGCGGCGTTCACCGCGTGCAGCGCGTCCCGGCGACCGAACAGCAGGGCCGCATCCACACGTCCGCCGCCACCGTCGCCGTGCTGCCGGAGGCCGAGGATGTCGACGAGATCGAAGTCCGCCCCGAAGACATCCGCCTGGACCTCTACCGGGCCTCGGGGGCCGGCGGTCAGAAGGTCAACAAGACCGAATCCGCCGTGCGCATCACCCACCTTCCCACGGGCCTCGTCGTCCAGTGCCAGGACGAGCGCTCGCAGACGCGGAACAAGGACAAGGCCATGCGGGTGCTCAAGGCCCGCCTGCTCGACGCCCATCGCGCTTCGGAGGCCTCGAAGACTGCCGACGCCCGCCGCATTCAGGTGGGCAGCGGCGACCGCAGCGAGCGCATCCGGACCTACAACTATCCGCAGAACCGCCTGACCGACCACCGGATCAACCTGACGCTTTACAAGCTCGGGTTCATCCTGGAGGGCGACCTCGACGAGGTCATCGCCGCGCTGCAGGCCCACGATCTGCAGGAGCGTCTCGACCGCCACCTGCCGGATGCCGCCACGCCGTGACCCTCCCCGCCCCCGCCGCGCCGGTTTCCGTGCGCGATGCCGTGCAGGCGCTCGCCCGCACGCTGGAGAGCCGGGGCATTGACGAGGCGCTCGCGCTGGCCGAATGGGCGGTCGCCGACCTGATCCGCGTGGGCCGCGCCGAATTGCGGACGGAAGGCGCCCGCGTGCTGAACGGGCCGGACCGGGCGCGGCTCGCGGAACGCGCGGAACGGCTGGCCGCGGACGAACCTCTCCAGTACGTGCTCGGACACGCCGACTTTCTCGGCCGCCGCTTCGGCTGCGATGCACGCGCGCTGATCCCCAGGCCGGAGACCGAGGAACTCGTTCTCACCGCCCTCCGTCTCGCCCTGCCGGATCCCATCGCGCCGGTCCGCGTGGCGGACATCGGCACCGGCTCCGGCTGCATCGCCATCAGCCTCGCCCTCGAACGGCCGAACGCTGCCATCCTCGCCACCGACACCTCCGCAGCCGCGCTCGCCCTCGCGGAATCGAACGCCCGGGCTCTCGGCGCGGCCGGGCGGGTCCGGTTCCTGTGCGTGGATCTCCTCGGCGACGCGACCCCGGGCAGCCTCGATGCCATCGTCTCGAACCCGCCGTATATCGAATCGCCGGTTCTCGCCAGCCTGGACCGCCGCGTGCGCGACTTTGAGCCCCGTGCGGCGCTCGACGGCGGTCCCGACGGCCTCGACGTGATCCGCCGGCTCGCCCCCGCGGCCGTCGCGGCCCTCCGCCCGGGCGGACACATTCTCCTCGAGATCGGCGAAACCCAGGGCCCCGCGGTCCGTTCGCTCCTCGGCCACGCCGGCTTCGCAGATGTCCGGATCCTCCCCGACCTCTGCCGCTGCGAGCGGTTCGCCGTCGGAATCCGCGCGACCTTCAGCCCGCCCTGAGGCCCGGGAATATGTTGACACATCCTTCGACTGACTACCACGAACGTGGTACCGTGGCAGATGTGAGTCTTCATTCGAGTCGGCGGACCACGTGGGCACACACGGCGGCTCGCCTGTCGGTCTTGTGCGTGCTCTCGCTGGCATCCGCCCCGGTGCCGTTCGCTGCGGCCGCGGTCGTGGTCAGCGAAATCATGTACGACCCCGTCGGCGGCGGAACCAATGAGTTTGTCGAGCTCATGAATTCGGGGACCAACTCCGTCTCCCTGGCCGGTTGGTACTTCGCCGACGGCATCACGTACACATTCGCGGCCGGCACCGTTCTTCCGGCCGGCGGGTATCTGGCAATCGCGGCGAACCGGGCCGCTTTCCAACTGCGCTACCCGGCCGTGACCAACCTGGCAGCCGGCGCGTTCAATGGACAGTTGAACAACGCGGGGGAACGGCTCGCGCTGGCGGACGCATCGAGCAACATCGTCTTCGACGTCACCTACAACAACGCCCCGCCGTGGCCGGCCGCCGCCGCGGGGCTCGGAAGCTCGCTCGTGCTGGCCGATCCCGCCGGACCCGCGGGCGATCCCGCCAACTGGCAGGCCAGCGCCAACCTGCACGGCTCGCCGGGAGGACCGGGCGGATTCTTCGTCCGCGACATCGTCATCAACGAAGTCCTCGCCCATACCGACCCGCCGCAGGAGGACGCGGTCGAACTGGCGAACCTGACGACGAACGCCGTGAACATCGGCGGCTGGTACCTGAGCGACGACAACGCAACCCGCAGAAAGTACCGGTTCCCAGCCGGCACGATGATCGCACCGGGCGGTCATTTCGTGGTGTACCAAAGCCAGATGCTGGGCTCGAACTCGCTGACCCCCTTCTCGATCAGCGCCAAGGGCGACGACGTCTTCCTGTCCGAGGCCGACGGCGCGGACACGATCGTGCGCTACGTCGACCAGGTCGCATTCGAACCGACGAAGAACGGGGTCGCCGTCGGCCGGTATCCGGACGGCGCGGGCGACAACCTCATCGCGCTCTCCACGCCGACGTTCGGCGTGAACTCGCCGGCCACCGTCGAGGAGTTCCGCACCGGCACGGGTGCAAGGAACGCCGGGCCGTATGTCGGTCCGGTGGTGATCAGCGAGATCATGTACCATCCCGTCGCGTCGAACATGGCGGGGCGGATGGAGGCGGAGTTCGTCGAGATCTGCAACCGGACAGGCACCAACGTCCCCCTGTTCAACACCGACTACCCGGATCTGACATGGTCGCTGACGGGCGGCCTCAACTTCCGGTTCCCGTCGAATACGGTGCTCGCCGCCGGCGAGCGGCTCGTCGTGATTTCCACCAACGCCCTCGAGGCCTTCCGTGCGAGCTGGGGACTCTCGACCAACGCTCTGATCCTCGGCCCCTTCTCCAACCAGCTCGGCAACGCGGGAGACACCGTCCGGTTGCGCGCCCCGAACAATCCCGAACCGGGAACCAACGCGGCGGCCTACCACGTCGAGGATGAGATCCACTACGGTGACCTTCTGCCCTGGCCGCTGGCGGCCGACGGATTCGGCGGCTCGCTGGAACGCACCGACGTCGACGCGTGGGGCGATACGGCGGCCAACTGGCACAGTTCGCCGGGGACGGCCACCCCGGGCGCGACGAACTCGGCCTTCGTCCCGCCGGGCGCCATCGTCATCAGCGAGATCATGGCCGTGAACCGGCACACGATCCGCGACGAGGAGGGCGACTTCTCGGACTGGATCGAGCTCTACAACACGACCGATTTCCCCGTGTCGCTCGCCGGCTGGCACCTGACCGACCAGGCCGCTGCGCCCGACCTCTGGACCTTCCCTTCGGTGACGATCCCGGCCCGCGGCACGCTGCGCGTCTTCGCATCGCAGAAGAACCGGACCAACGACGTCAACTACCTGCACACGAACTTCTCGCTCGATGCGGCCGGAGAGTATCTGGCCTTGTTCCGCAACGACCTTGCCCTGGAATACGCCTTCGATCCGGCGTTCCCGCCGCAGGCGGCCGACATCGCCTACGGTCTGCCCGATGTCGGCGGCTGGAATGCAACCGCCGTCCAGGCCGGCAGCTCGGGCCGCTGCCTCGTGCCGACCAACGCCGCGATGCTGGCGGCCGACTGGTCGTCGCACACCTTCAACGACGTCGGCTGGCTGCCCGCCGGCAACGGCATCGGGTATGACACGGGACCCGACTATCTGCCTCTGATCCAGACGGACCTCTCGGACGCCATGTTCGGCAAGCAGAACTCCGCCTTCGTCCGCTACCCGTTCGTTCTCACCAACAGCGCGTCGATCAGCCGTCTTCTCCTGCGGGTCAAGTACGAGGACGGTTTCGAAGCCTGGATCAACGGGGTCCGCGTGGCATCGAACGGCGTTCCGGCCGGCGCGGGATGGAATTCGAAGGCCACGGCCAACCGCAGCGAGACGGCCGCGGTGGTCTTCGAGGACTACAACCTCACCGCGCAGGCCTTCCTCCTGGTCGGCGGGACCAACGTGCTGGCCATCCAGGCGCTCAACGTCGCGTCCAACAGCTCCGATCTCCTGCTGGTCGCCGAACTGCAGGTGTCCTGGGCGGGCGCAACCGGCACCGTGGCGACGGCTCCCGGGTATCTGTCGCCCGGCACACCCGGCTCGGCCAATGGAACCACCCTGCCGGGATTTGTGGCCGCCCCTGCGCTTTCGCACCCCGGCGGTCTCTTCGTGGGTTCGCTCTCGATCACGGTGACCTGCGCGACCGCCGGCGCGGCAATCCGGTACACGCTCGACGGGACGGATCCGACCACGAATTCGCCGATCTACTCCGCCCCGCTGAACGTGACGAACGACATGGAGATCGTCGCGCGCGCGTTCCTGGACGGCCGGATCCAGAGCCCGACGGCCGGCGCGGTCTACCGGACCTCGTTTCTCGGCATCAACGAGGTTCTGGCCAGCAACGCAACCGCGACGCCGGAGATCAAGGACTACACGGATTACGGGGACTGGATCGAGATCTACAACGGCGGTCCTGCGGCCGTGGACCTGGGCGGCTGGCACCTCAGCGACAACCCGCAGCAGCCGTTCCGCTGGCAGATTCCGGCGG
>CAYXFW010000043.1:2024-5973 GCA_964464305.1 uncultured Verrucomicrobiota bacterium | reverse complement strand
GCTCGTCTGGGCCGACGGCGGCGACCTCAAGCCGGGGATGAGCCTTAACTACCCGTTCTGGCCCTACTCCAACCACGTCACCCTCGCCTACCACGCCAACTTCAAGCTCAGCGCCGACGGCGAGGAACCGGGGCTGTACAGCCCGGCCGGAAGCCGGGTCGACTCCGTTTCCTTCGGCCTCCAAATGACCGACATCTCCTACGGGCGCCATCCCGACGGGGCCGCGTCGTGGGGCTACTTCGGCGAGCCCACGGCCGGCGCCGCCAACCTGCCGCCGGTCCTCCCTCACAACCTCTATCGCGCCCCGGCCGTCGTGATCTCGCCGGCGGGGCCGCTTTTCACGAACGGGCCGGTCACCGTCACGCTTTCGTCCGGGCCGGGCATCGCGGCCATCCGGTACACGACGAACGGCGCGGCGCCGACGTCCATGTCGTTCCTCTACACCAACGCCATCCCGCTCACGACCAGCGGGGTCATCCGGGCGCGCGCCTATACGGACGACCTGCACCCGGGGCCCGTGGCGACCCGCACGTTCCTCGTCGGACAGCGCACGCCGGACCTGCCCATTCTGTCGCTGGTCATCGATCCCTACCTGCTGAACGACCCTCTGCGCGGCATCTATATCAACACGATCAAGGAGCGCGAGGTGCCCGGGAATCTGGAGTTCCACACCACCCCGACCCACGCGGGCTTCCAGATCGACGCCGGCTTCCGCATCTTCGGCCTCAACACCTTCCGGTACGCGCAGAAGCCGCTCACCGTCTACCTCGACGCCAAGTACGGCCAGGACGTGCTCCCCTACCAGTTGTTCCCCGAGAAGCCGATCGGCTTCTTCGACCGCTTCGTCCTGCGCAACGGCAACGACGACTGGCCCGGCACCAACGCCTTCTTCCGCGACACGCTCGGCCAGACCCTGCTCAAAGGGGTCCTCGACAATGCCACCCAGGGCTATCGCCCCTGCGCCATCTATCTCAACGGGGCCTACTACGGCCTGATCAATATCCAGGAGAAGATGGACGAGATGTATTGCGTGAAGAACTACGGCGTCGACCCCGCCGACGTCGATTTCTTCGAGATGGACGGCACGGCCAGCACGGACGACTGGCTGCTGGACGCCGGCACCGCGGCCGGATGGGATTCGCTGATGGACTACCTCGCCACGAACAACCTGGCAAGCCCCGCAGCCTACGACTACGTGAAGGGCCAGGTCGACGTCGGGGACATGATCGACTACGTGGCCGGACAGATCTTCGTCTACGACTCGAGCTGGTTCCATAACCGGAAATGGTGGCGCGACCGCAACCCGGGCGGGAAGTGGCGGTGGTGCTTTGTGGACCTCGACCGTGCCCTTCGCACCAACAACCTGAACAGCAATGTCCTCAGCAGCATGGCCAGCGGATCGCGCAGCATGGTGGTATTCCGCGAGTGCCTGAGCAATGCCGAGTTCCGGGCGTACTGCGCCCAGCGCATCATGGCCCACCTCAACAGCTCCTTCAGCACGAACCGCATCCTGCCGATCGTCGATCGGGAGGCCCAGCGCATCCGGACCGAGATCGAGCAGCATTGCAGCATCTACGGTACGCGCGGCGGCATCCCAAACGTTGCCGTCTGGGATGCGCAGGTCGAGACCATCCGAACCTATGTGCGCCAGCGACCCTCCATTGCCCTCCAGCAGGTGGCCAACTTCTTCGGCACGGGCCAGACGGCACGCGTGCAGGTGGACGCGGAGGGCGGATCCGGCCGGGTGATGGCCAATTACGTGGAATTGAATCCCGCCATCACCAATATCTTCGTGGCCGGCGTGCCGCTGCAGCTCGCGGCCGTCCCCGGCATCGGCCAGTCGTTCGCACATTGGAAGATCGTCGAGAACACGACCGTTCCGCTCGTGTCCACCGGCGCCGTGTGGCGGTACGCCGTCGCGACGAACGAGATCCCGGGCTGGGACGAACCGGCCTTCGATGACGCGGCGTGGCCGTCGGGGCCCGCCCAACTCGGCTACGGGGACGGGGACGAGGCGACCGTGATCGGCGACGCCACCAACCTGATCACCGCCGCGTACTTCCGCCGCGCCGTGGTGATCACGAACGCCGCGGCGTTCACGTCGATGACCCTCCGGCTGCTGGCGGACGACGGCGCCGTGGTCTACATCAACAACCGGGAGATCCTCCGCTCCAACCTGCCGACAGGATCGGTGAGCTATGCGACACTGTCCCTGACGAATGTGCCCGGCCCCCAGGAGAACGACTACACCGAGTACGCGATCTCCCCGACAAACCTCGTCGACGGGACGAACGGGATTGCGGTGGAGATCCACCAGTCCGCCGCCAACTTCACCGACCTCGGGTTCGACATGGCCCTGACCGCGTTCTCTGCGACCACCCAGACCTTCGCCGTGGCGGACCTGCAGATTCTTCCGTCGGGCACCCTTGACATTCGCGCCGTGTTCGCGCTGACCGGCGAGAACGTGCTGCCCGCCGGCGCCCTCGCCTCCAACGTCACGCTCACCGCGGCCGGATCGCCGTGGCTGGCGACGGGGGACATCTTCGTGCCCTCGAACACGACGCTTTCCGTGGAAGCCGGGGCCACGCTCAGGATGCCCGATGCGGCAAGCCTCATTGTCCAGGGCGAACTCCGGGTGCTGGGAACGACGAATGCCCCGGTGCGGATCGAGGGCAATCCAACCCCGGGCGCGCGGGCCCGTGTGAACGTCAACCCGTCGCTGGCCACGTCCAACGATCTGGCCCCACGGTGGGGCGGCATCGCCTTCGACCGCGCCACGCACGCGGGGATCCTGTCGAACGCCGTCATTCGCGGCGCCTCGCTCTGCTGGAGCAACGCGGTGGACCTGAAGGCGGCGGTCTCCGCCTTGGATTCCGACCTCTTCATGCATGGCATCGACCTCGACGAGGTGCAGCTCCCGATCTTCGTCCAGAACGGGAATTCCACGATC
Source organism: uncultured Verrucomicrobiota bacterium (assembly GCA_964464305.1). Taxonomy (GTDB): domain Bacteria; phylum Verrucomicrobiota; class Kiritimatiellia; order PWTM01; family PWTM01; genus VGWF01. The sequence goes on along the minus strand of CAYXFW010000043.1, from coordinate 3,023 downwards.
CTCGAGAACAGCCGGATCCGCCTGCGGGTCGTCGGCGACGGCATCAACATCAAGCGCGCGGCCTACGCCCGCGTGGAGAACTGCGATTTCTCCGGAGCTGCGGAGGTCGACGCCGACGCCATCGACTACGACGGCGTTCACGGAGGCATCATCCGCGGCAATTACCTGCACGATTTCATGGGCGACAACGACGACGCCATCGACATCGGCGAACTCGCCATGGATCTGCAGATCGAAAGCAACCTCATCGCGCGCTGCTCCGACAAGGGCGTCTCGATCGGGCAGGCCTCGACCGCCATCGTACGGCACAACCTCATCCGGAATGTCGCCATGGGCGCCGGCATCAAGGACGCCGGATCGCACGGTCTCTTCGAGAACAACACGTTCCACAATACGGGCAACGCGATCGCGGTTTACGAGAAGAACCCCGGCGCGGGCGGCGGCGGAGCCGAGGTCCGGAACTGCATCTTCTCCGGGACGTCGCTGGATCCGGTCATGATCGACTCGCGTTCCACCGGCCTGGTCGCATGGTGCCTGTCGGACACGCTCGCCGTGGCCGGCGCCGGGAACCGCCTCGGGGAGCCGCTCTTCGAAAACGCGGGCGCGGACAACTTCCGGCTGCAGACCGGATCCCCGGCCGTCGATTCCGGCTCGCCGGGGTCCGCGCCGGATGCCGACGGAAGCCGGGCGGACATGGGCGCCGTGGCCTTCGACTGGCGGGAGGGACACGCGGTCATCACGGAGATTCACTACCACCCGGGGGACACGAATCTTGCCGAGTACATCGAGCTTCACAACCCCGGCGGAGCCACGCTCGACCTGGCGGGCTGGCGATTCGGCCAGGGCCTGACCTTCGAGTTTCCCGCGGGCGCGCGGCTGCCCGCACAGGGCTACCTGCTGCTCGGCGCTCACACCAACGGTCTCGGCGGGGTGTCCAACCGGTTCGTGTGGACGCTGGGCGTCTTGGACAACGGCGGCGAAACGCTCGAACTGCTCGAT
>CAYXFW010000043.1:0-2014 GCA_964464305.1 uncultured Verrucomicrobiota bacterium | reverse complement strand
CGTCCAACACGATGGACCGGGTGACCTATCTGAACTACACCCCATGGCCTTCGGAACCGGACGGGCTGGGCCCCTCCCTTTCGCTGATCGACCCGCGCTGGAACAACGCCCTGCCGGAAAGCTGGTATGCAAGCCGGGCGGCCGGCGGAACTCCGGGCGGCGCATTCGACCACCATTTCCCGGGACCTGTCGCAGCCGGACGGTCCCCGGACACGCCCGGGGGCATCCGGTTCCAGCTCGAGGGCCTGGCAGGGCTCTGGTATGTGCTCGAATCCACAGCGGACTTGGCGCACCCGGACTGGCAACCCGCCGGTCCTTCCGCCACGGCCCTCAACGGGCAGGTCCTCCTCGACCTCATTCCGCCGGCGGGATCCACGCAACTCTTCTTCCGCGTCCGCGCCGCTGCACCCTGACCGCGCGGTCCGGGGCGCCCCGGATCGGGTTCGCGGCATTCCGGACGGTTTGACATCTCGTGCCGGCCGCGTAGATTCGAGGGTTTATGGTTTCTGGCAAGGAAGGGGACGGTTCATGAAGATTTTCGCAGCCCGCGAACTGCATCCGGGCGAACAGCGGGTCGCCCTCAATCCGGCCGCCGCCGACAAACTCGTGAAGCTCGGCGTGCAGGTCGAGATCGAGTCGGGCCTCGGACAGACGCTCCACCATCCCGATGCGGATTACACCGCCAAGGGCGCGACCGTGGCCGCGTCCCGCGCGGCGGGCTTGGCCGGCGCGGACCTGGTTCTGCGGCTCCGCCCGCCCTCCGTCGAGGAGGCCGCCGCGGCCCGCTCCGGGTCGATGCACATCGGGTATCTCGAGCCCTTCACCAACCGCGCCGTCGTCGAGGCCTTCGCGAAGTCCGGCGCGACGGCCATGTCGGTCGAACTCGTCCCCCGCTCGACCATCGCCCAGAAGATGGACGCCATCAGCTCCCAGGCCAACCTCGGCGGCTACGTCGCGGTGATCCTGGCCGCCGAACGCCTGAACAAGGTCTTTCCCATGATGATGACCCCGGCGGGCACGATCACGCCGGCCCGGGTCTTTATCATCGGGGCGGGCGTCGCCGGGTTGCAGGCGATCGCGACCGCCAAGCGCCTCGGCGCCCGCGTCGAGGCGTTCGACACGCGCCCGGTCGTCAAGGAGCAGGTCCAGTCGCTCGGCGCCAGGTTCGTCGAGATCGACTTGGGCGAGACGGGCCAGACAAAGGACGGCTACGCGAAGCAGCTCACCGAGGAGCAGCTCGCCAAGCAGCGCACGGCGATGGCCAAACACTGTAGCGAGGCCGACATCGTGATCACGACCGCGCAGGTTTTCGGCCGGAAAGCGCCCCGCATCCTCACCGCCGACATGCTCAAGGGGATGAAGGCCGGCAGCATTGTCGTCGACATGGCGGTCGAAACCGGCGGCAACGTCGAGGGTTCGCAACTGGACCGGGAGGTCGACGTCAACGGCGTCCTCCTCCTCGGCCTCGGGAATCTTCCCGGCCGGGTGCCGGTCGCGGCGAGCCAGATGTACGCAAGCAACCTCGCGAACTTCGTCGAACATTTCTGGGACAAGAAGGCCAAGACCTTCCAATTCAATCTGGAGGACGAGATCCTGAAGGGCCTCGTCGTCACTCACGGCGGCAAGGTCGTTCATCCGGCCGTCCGCCAGGCGCTTGGTTTGAACGACTAGGAAGGAGTCTCGACATGCTGGGTCTGTTGTTCTTCGTGTTCGTCCTTGCGGTCTTTCTCGGCTTCGAGCTGATCGCCAAGGTGCCCTCTCAACTCCACACGCCGCTGATGTCGGGATCGAATGCGATCTCCGGCATCACGATCGTCGGCGCGCTCGTCGCCGCCGGCCAGCCCGAGGGCGGGACGCTCGTGACGGTCCTCGGCACGATCGCCGTGGCGGCGGCGATGATCAATGTCATCGGCGGCTACCTGGTAACCGACCGCATGCTCGCAATGTTCAAGCACAAGGGTGGAGGCACGAAGTAGCCATGTTCGATCAAAGCCATCCGGTCATCACGACCCTC
>CAYXFW010000042.1:0-11670 GCA_964464305.1 uncultured Verrucomicrobiota bacterium | reverse complement strand
GCGAGCCCTTCTTGAAATAGCGCCCGACCACCTCCGCGCGGCGTCCGAACATCGAAACCCTGACGAAGCACACCTCGTCGCGGTCCTCGCCCTGCTTCGTCTTGAAGCGGCGGTTGACGGCCATGCTGAACTCCGCGACGGGGTCCCCCGAGGGCAGGAACTTCACCTCGGGATCGCGGGTCAGGTTGCCGATCAGGAGGACTTTATTTAGCGACGCCATCGCGCGATCCCTCCGTCGCCGCCGCCGCCGGGACCGCCGCCGGCTCGTCGGCGGAATGGATCTGGACGCGCACGATCTGCTCCGACAGGCGGAAGTGCTCCACCAGGCCGGCGATCTTGTCGCCCGCAACGCGGAAGCCGATCACGACGTAGTGACCGCCTTCCATCTTCTTCATCGGCCGTGCGAAGGACCGCTTGCCCAGGCGCGTCGTATTGTCGATGACGCCGCCGCTCTTCTCGATCTCCTCGCGCACAACAGCGACCACGGGATCGAGTTGATCCTCCTTGATCGTTTCCGGAAAGATGAACATGGCTTCGTACCGATTCAAGGCTGTCCTCCCGCGTTCGTGTCCCGATTGAACTCGTTCATTGCCCGCTCCACACCCTCGCGCACCACGGACTCCACGGCCGCGGCGGCGCGCTTCACCGCCTCGTCCATCGCCGGCTGCTCCTCGCGCGTGAACGCGGACAGCACATGATCGACCGTGTCCCGGAACCCCGGCGCCCGCCCGATTCCGATCCGGATCCGGGCAAACCCGTCGGTCCCCAGAACCTCGATCACCGACTGCACACCCTTGTGGCCGCCCGCGCCGCCTTTCGGCCGGAGCCGGAGCGCGCCCGCAGGCAGATCCACGTCATCATACACCACCACCAGGTCCGCCGGCGATGCCCGATGCCACCGCATCAGCGCCCCCACCGCCTCACCGCTCGCATTCATGAACGTCAGCGGCTCGACCAGCAGCACGCGCCCGGCCCCGCCGAGGTCCACCGCCGCACACCGCGCGTCCGCCCGGTGACTGCGCCGGAACGATCCGTCGAAGGCCTCCGCCAGGCGCTCGACGACCATGAACCCGACGTTGTGGCGCGTCCGTTCGTATTCCCTGCCTGGATTCCCCAGGCCGACCACGACCTTCACCGCGCCCTACTCCATGGCCCGGCCGGCGACGCCAGCCCGGCTCACTTCTTCCCCGCCTTCTCCTTCCCGGCCTTGGGCGCTGCGTCCTTGCCGGGCGCTTCCTTGCCACCCTTCGCCGGGGCTTCCTTGCCGCCCTTGGCTGCGGCGTCTTTGCCGCCCTTGGCCGCAGCGTCCTTGCCGCCTTCGGCCTCTTCGCCATCCTCCGGCTTCTTCGCCGTGAGAACTTCGGGCTCCGCCGCCTCGCCCTCGGCCGGCGCAGCAACCTCTTCCTCGGCCTTCGGCATCGACACCGCTGCGATCGCCACGTCCGCGCCCGTCAGGATCGTGAACTTGGCCGCATCGAGCTTGATGTCCTTCACCGAGAGATGCTTCCCGACCGCAAGCTCGGCGACGTCGATCGGAATGTCCTCGATCATGTCGGCCGGCAGGCACTCGACTTCGATGAACCGGAGCAGATGGTCCAGGATGCCGCCCTGCTGCGACACGCCCACCGGCTCGCCGACCAGGCGAAGCGGAATCGACACGCGCAGCTTCCGGGTCATCGAGACCTCGTAGAAGTCGATGTGCGTCACATTCCCCTTCACCGGGTGGTGCTGCATCGCCTTGAGCAGGACCTTCCGGGGCTTCGTGCCCGCCACGTCGAGATCCACGATCATCTGCTCGCTGTGGTGGTGCTTCATCATCTGCGCGAAGTCGTGCGCGACGATCTGCACGTTCTCGCCCGGACGGCCCTCGCTGTAGACGACGGCGGGGATCCGGCCCTCGCGGCGCACGCGCCCCATCGCCGAACTTCCGACACGATCCCGGGACTCCGCCCGGACGATGATGGTTTCCTTCATGCTCCGTTTGTCCTCTCTATCGTCCCTACACCTTGAACAGGGAGGTGACCGACTGATTGTTGTGAATGCGCAGGATCGCCTCGCCCAGAAGCTCGCCGATGGAGAGGACCGTCACGGGGAACCCGCCCCAGTCCTTCGCCGGCACGCTGTCCGTCGTGATCATCTCCTCGATGGCCGACCGCTTCAGGCGGTCCACGCCCTCCGGCGTCACCAGCGCATGCGTCACCATCGCCCGGATGGTCCGCGCGCCGTGTTCCTTCAGCAGCGCGGCCGCCCCGCACAGGGTTCCGGCCGTGGTCACCAGGTCGTCGACCAGCACCACGTCGCGATCCTTCACGTCGCCGACCACGTCGATCGATTCGACCTCGCGCGCGCTCTTGCGCTGCTTGGCCGCGATGGCCAGGCCGCAGCCGAGTTTCTGGGAATAGGCGTAGGCGTTCTTCACGCCGCCGGTGTCCGGGGCCACGATGACCATGTCCTCGAGCTGCTTCGCCCGGAGCGCCTTCACCATCACGGGCGAGGCGGTCAGGTGATCCACGGGGATGTCGAAGAAACCCTGGATCTGCTGCGAATGGAGATCGAGGGTGAGAATGCGGTCCGCGCCGGACGCGACGAGGAGGTTGGCCACGAGTTTGGCGGTGATGGGCACCCGGGGCTGGTCCTTGCGGTCCTGCCGCGCGTAGCCGAAGTACGGCAGCACCGCCGTGATCCGCGCGGCGGAGGCCCGCTTCGCCGCGTCGATCATGATCAGCAGTTCCATCAGGTTCTCGTTCGGCGGATCGCAGATCGGCTGAACGATGTAGAGATCCCGCCCGCGAATGTTGTCGACGATCTTGACGAACACCTCGCCGTCGGGAAACCGTCGGATATCCACGCCGCCGAGCGGCTCGCCGAGATAAACGGCGAGTCCCTCCGCCAACCGCGGATGCGCTGTACCGGACAGGATCTTCACATCATGGTCCCACGGTGAAAACTGGTTGCCCGACCAGGATTCGAACCTGGACTCTGGCCTCCAAAGGGCCGTGTGCTGCCGTTACACCATCGGGCAGGACGGGCAAAACGCGTGACCCTACCGATTCCCCCGTTTGAAGTCAATGCCGCCACGCCCCTTTTTCGGGAATGCCCGGATCGGGCCCCTCCCGCGGGCCGGGGCGCGCCCCCGATTTCCCATCCCGGGGTAGGGGGAGAACCTCCAGCAGGGCTCGGAGGGCTGGCACAGGTTGATGATGGCCGGGCGCTGGTACGACAAGAACATGACCGAGCTGGGCGCAACCTGCGACCTCGCCATGCCGACAGGAACCTACGACTGGACCCATGTCTCGACGGTGGTGGTCGCGCCGACGAACGCGGCGTACTACCGGGTGTACTGGATGGGCATCTTCGGCGCCGGTACCGGGACCGGATGGATCGATCTCGCAGGCATTCGACCGGCCGTTGAGTAACCACCGGGAGGGGCGGTCAGCCCCCGCGGGTCCTGGAACGGATGGCGACATGGGCGGCGGCCAGGCGGGCGGCGGCCAGGCGGGCCGGTGGGCAGACCACGCGGCCGATCCCGGCGCGCAGGCACAGGCGGAACAGTGGCGCATCGGGGATCTCCCCGGTGACCACGGCGCATTGGAGATCCGGCCGCGCCGTGCGGCCGCGCTTGATCCCCGCCTCCATGAGCGACCCGAGCCCTTCCGTGTCGAACCGGCGCGAGGGCTCCCCCGCTGCCTCCGGGGCCGTTCCCGCCGGCCGGGGCGGCCGTCCTTGCAGCCACCCGTCGAGATCCGCGATCTTCAGCACGAGAAACTCGACGTGTTCCGCAACCGCGTCGGCCGTCAGGAGAGCCCGTGGTACGCGCAGAATGCCGCCGATCGGGCAGTGCAGCCGGGCGCGCGGCAGGCGCTGCACGGCGTCCAGCGCCGCCCGCACCGCCGCCAGGTTCCGCTCCAGAGCCGCGGCGCAGTCGGCGGCGACCGCCAGCGCCGGCCTCGGCCGGATGCGGCGGCGCCCAAGGCGCACGGCGGTTTCGAGGAAGGCGCGGAGCAGGGCGCCGCAGACAGCCGTCGCCAATCCGTCCGCGCGACCCGCGCGCGGCGACGCGGCCGCGAGCGCGGCGGCAACCGCCTCATCCCCGGCGCCCGGCACCTCCAGAACCGCCGGCCGGCCCGAAAGAATGGAGAAGATCTGCTCGAATCCGTCGCCAAGGGCCACGCGAAGATCCAGTAACGCTCCTTCGCTCTCGTTGCGGGTGTACACCCGCAACGCGGCGACGACCGGCCCGGACGACAGGAGACCCGCCGGATGCAGGAGCCCGACGCCCGCCGCGCCCAGATCGCGGGCTGCGCGCACATCGTCGATCGCACCCGCCTCGGCCTGGATTTCCAACGGCGTGTGAAGACCGGCCCACGCAAGAATCTGGTCGAACGCGCGGCGCCCGGGATCCCGGCGTCCGCGCGGCAGACCGACCGGCGCGGGATCGAGCTCCGACGGGAGGACCGTCAGGAGGGCCGCATCGGGAGAGAAAATTCGAGGCAGGGCGCGTCCGGTTTCAAGGTCCCGGCCGCCCGCCATCTCCGCAGCCCAGCGAAGGGCGGCCGCCGGGGTCCGCCGGGGCACGCAGGCATGGACCACCCAGAGGCGCCCCTTCTCGACCACGAACTCGACCTCCATCGGCTGACCCGCGCGCTTCTCGATCCGCGCAAGATGCTGGCGCAAGGCCGCATGGGCGGCCCGCAACTCGGTGTCGCGCGCGGCCGCAAGGGACGCCAACGGAAGGCGGCCGGCCGCGATCCCGCCGCAGGGGTCCGCATCGGCGCCCGTCTGAAACCAGCCGGACGGCGCAGCCGTGCCGTCCTCCGGATTCCGGGAACAAGCGGTCCCCGCCGCCGATCCGCCGCCGAGATCGCCGAAGACAGCCGTCGACGCGGTCACGGCGGCGCCGACCGCCCCGGGGGCGCGCACGCCGGACGGCGACGGGAGACCATGGCGGCCGGTCATCCACGCATCGTAGGCGGCGCCGAGCACGCCGCGCAGTTGCTCGAGGAGTTCCTGGGGGAAGGGACGGTGCACCCGTTCGAAGAACGCCCGTTTGAATCCGTCGGACAGTTCCCGCCACGCGTCGACATCCGGAGCCGTCCCATGACGGGGGCGCCAATCGTCGCAAAGCCCGTCGAAGACCGCGGGCTGAATGCCCTCCACAAGGATGCCGTAGTCGCGAACGAGCCGGGCGTAACGACGGACGGCCGCGCACTCCCCCCCCGTAGCCCGGGCGAACGCCGGCGTGGCGCGATCGCTGAACCCGAGGGTCACCGGGCGCCGCGCCGCCTCGGGCATTGCCGCGGCGCCGTCCACCCGGACAGTCAGAAGGAGGGGCCGGCGGCCCGAATCGGCCTCGCTCATCGCGAGACCCTCCAGACGACGGACCTGCGCGCGAATCTGGTCCCACACACCGGCCGGGTACTGCGCCCCATGCCGCGCGTAACACGCGCACACCTCCGCCGAGAGGGTGAACCCCGGCGGCACCGGCAGACGGTCCCGGCAAAGACCTGCCATCGCTGCGCCGGTCGCCCCGAGGAGGGCCGCAAGCGACTCGTCCCCCTCGCCGGTCCCGGCTCCGGGACCGAAGGGAAACACATACGAACGCATGGATCGGGTCGACGGCATCGCCGGTTCGCACCGGCACCCCGGCGCGGCGACACGCTAGCACCCCACCCCCGGTCCCTTCAAGACATGCGCTGGCTCATGTCCACGGTTTACAGGTGCGGGGCGTTTCGCCTAGTATGCCCCGGGCGGAAGGTCCGCCCAACTTATGCAAGTCAGTTTCCGTTGTCCCAGTTGCCAGTGCAAGATGGCGATCGACGCCTCGGCATCCGGGGAGGCGGTGTCGTGTCCGCAGTGCCGGACATCCGTCACCGTCCCCCAGGCGCGCCTTGGCCCCGGCGTCACGCTGGGGGGGTTCCGCATCGAGCGGCTCGTCGGCGCCGGCGGCATGGGCGAGGTGTACCTGGCGCGGCAGCTTTCGATGGACCGCCCGGTGGCCCTGAAGATTCTCGCCGAACACGCGCGCAGCCAGGAGGACAAGGAACGGTTCATCCAGGAGGTCCGCACCCTCGCGCGGTTGGAGCACCCGAACATCGTCACGGCGCACGAGGCCGGCGAGGACGGCGGCCATCTCTATCTCGCGATGGGTTACGTCAACGGCGAGGCGCTCGACCGACGCCTGGCCTCCCAGGGGCGCGTCCCCGAACGCGAGGCGCTCAAGATCGTCCGCAAGGTCGGCAAGGCGCTGGAGTACGCGTGGTCCGAACACCGGATGCTGCACCGCGACATCAAGCCGGGAAACATCCTGATCGACGCTCATGGCGAGCCGAAACTGGTGGATCTCGGCCTGGCCCACACGGTCCGGACGGCGGAATCGGGACCGGCCGACCATCCCCACGCCGCGGGCACGCCGAACTACATGAGCCCGGAGCAGGCCGAGGGCCGCGACGACCTCGACTGCCGGTCGGACATCTACGCATTGGGCGCCACGCTCTACCACATGCTGACCGGACAGCTTCCGTATGCCGCCGACACGCCGGACGAGACCCTGCGGCTGAAATTCGCCGAACCGCTGCCGGACCCCCGCAGCTACAATCCCCAGCTCTCGCCGTCCTGCGTCGCCCTGCTCACCGGCATGCTGGCCCACGAACGGCCGGACCGCTACTCGACATGGAAGGAACTGCTGGTCGACGTCGACCGCGTGCTCTCCGGGAAACCCCCGGCCCACAGTTCTCTCCCGGGCGAGCACACGAACCGCGTCCGCCTCACCTCCGCCGAGGTCCAGGCGCTGCACGAGAGCGCTCGCACCGCGCGGCACGATTCGCCCTTCCGGATGCTCGCGGCCATCACCGCCACCGCGCTCGCCGTCGCCGGCATCGTCGGCGGCTCGCTCTGGCTTCATCGTCGCTCGGAACGGGCCGCACCCGCACCCCGCACGCACCGGACCACCGAGGAATCCGCCGCGCTGCAGGCGGAGGATGCCGCCCGGGCGCGCGAAACGATGCTGGAGGGCCGCCTGCAGGCCGCTCTCAAGTACAAGGCCGAACACGCCGCCGATATTCCGGGCTGCACCCGGCAATGGACCGACCTCGCGCGGGACGGGGCGGACACCAAGTGGGGAGCCGAAGCCCGCCTTGAACTTCAGGCGCTCGCCCGACGCGTCGAAGCCGAGGCACGGGCCGTCGGCGCCCGGCTGATCGCGACGGCGCGCCAGCTCGTTGACACCGGCGATTTCGACGGGGCCATCGGAAAGCTGCAGTCCTACGCCGGGCCCTACGTCGACGAGACCCGCGCGCAACGGACCGACGAAGTCGCCCGGATCCGGAAACTCGCCGCCGCGAAGGCGGAGGAGAAGCAGTCCATGGCCGCCCAGGCGTTCGACACCGCCCGGCGCGAGGCCGCGGCCCTGCTCGTCAAGAGCGACTACGCCGGGGCCCTGGCCGCGTTCGAAAAGGCATGTCGTGCGGGCGGGCTCGATCCCGCCGCGGGCGAATGCGCGGGCTGGCGGAACATCATCCTCGCCGCGCAGCGGCTGCGGGAAATCGTCCTCGATTCCATCCGTCAGGACAGCGGAAAGACGGTCGAACTCCAGATGGTCACCGGCCCCGAGAGCTGGGAGATCACCGGCGTCAACGGCGCCGCGATCCAAGCCCAGCGCCGGGTCGGCGCCGGCCAGATGTCCCGCACCCTCGCCTACACCGAACTCCATCTGACCGAGAAATACCGCCGCCTCGAACGGACGCCCGCCCCGTCCAACCGGATCCTTCAGGGCCTGCTCCTGATCGAGGCGGGCAACGTTCCGATGGCGCGAAAGAGCTTCGAGCAGGCGGGCGATCCGATCGGGCTTGCGCTGCTGCAGGCCTTCGATGCGGAAAGCCGGGCTTCGGTCGAGGCCGCTGCGGAACGGGCCCTCGCGCTCCTCCTCAAGCGGGCGGGCGTTCCGGACGGCATGCCGCCCGCCGAGGCCGCCAGCCGCATCCGGCGCACCCCGTATCCCGCCGCCGACCTGCCCTCGCTGCGCGCGGCCGCCGCGGACTTCCGCCGACTCCACGGCGCCGGCGAATGCGGAACACGCTCCGACGAAATTATCCTGGCCCTCGAGAAGGTCAACTTCCATGCCCGCGAAGTGGACCCCGCAGCCCTGCAACGCGCCCTGGATGCCTTGAAGCGCGCCAATCCGACCGCCGCCCCGCATCTCGACGACACGCTCGTTCAGACCGACGAGGGCGTCGAGTTCGTCGCCGAAGGCGCCGCATCCGCCACGCTCACCACGCTGGGACCGCTGGCAGGACTCCCGATCGTCCGCGTCGTCCTGGTCGCCCCGGCTCTCCGCGATCTCGGCGGACTGCGAGGACTCCCCATCCAGGAACTCGACATTCGCGGCGCGCGGATCGAGAGCTATGACTTCCTGCGCTCGCTTCCGCTCAAGCGGCTCGCGCTCGTCCGGTGCGGCATCGAGAACCTCACACCCTTCGCCGGCCTCGCGCTGGAGTCGCTCGACCTCTCGGAAAACCGCATCTCCACCTTCTCGTCGCTGGCCGGCATGCCGCTCCGCCGGCTCATCCTGAACGACAACCCCCAGATCGCCACGCTGCGCTACGTGCCCGGCATGCCGCTTGACGAGCTCTCGTGCGACAACTGCGGGAAGATCGACGACCTCAAGCCCCTGCGCGGCACGTCCATCAGGTCGCTTTCGATCGCGAACACCACCGTGGCCGATCTCTCGCCGCTGCGCGATGCCCCGATCGAATCGCTGAACATCGGCGGATGCCGGCAGATGAAGGATTTCAGCGCGCTGAAGAATCTCCCGCTGAAGAAGCTCGACATCAGCGGGCTTCCGATCGACGACCTGAGCGTCCTCTCCAGCCACCCGCTGCGGGAACTCAAGGCCGATGACATCCCCGGCCTGACCACGATCGCCCCCTTGAAGGGCATGCCGCTGGAAAGCCTGTCCATCCGCGACACGGCCGTCGCCGACCTGAGCCCGCTCCAGGGGATGAAACTCCGCCGCCTGGTCCTGGCGCGAACGTCCGTGACCGATATCGCCGTGCTGGCCGGCATGCCGCTGGACTACGTCGATCTCGCGTTCTGCATCCGCATCAAGGACCCCTCCGTCCTCGAGCAGTGCCCGAACCTGGAAACCATCGTCATTCCGGCCGACCGCCCGAAGTTCCGGTTCATGCTGCGGTCGTTCCCCGCCCTCAAGTACGCGGGGTTGTCCGCCGACGCGCTGCAGCCGATCGCCACGTTCCTCGGCGAGATCGAAGAGCCGGACGAACCGCCCGCGCGCAAGCCTCCGCGCCCAGCGCCACCGGCCAAGCCGGATGCGCCCGCCGCCCCCTGACGCTTCGACGGGCCTTCGACCCTCACCGCCCCATCGCCACCTGAAGCGAGATCAGCGCGTAGGAGGTCACCAGGACGGGGTCGGACTCCCAGTAGCGGCCGACCTCGTTGACCCAAAAGCCCTGCCCCGTCTTCGCGTCCGTTTTCTGCAGCCCCACGAGCGTCTCGATCATGTGGACGCGCCAGTTGAACGGTTCGCCGGCGACGGGACGCAGCACGTCCTGCCCGTAGGCCGCCAATCCCTTCGACATCACGTTCAGAAGGTAGTACAGGCCCTCCTTCTCCATTTCCGTGTCGCGCGACGCAGCCCCGCCGGACGCCGCGCCCCGCGGCGCCAGCCCCCAGTGGTTGACCGCCCAGTTGACCGTCGCCTCGACGCGGGGATCCGTGCGGTCGACCTCGGCGTAGATGTAGCTCAGCAACCCGGCATAGGTCATTCCCTTCATCGAGCGGAACTTCACGACGCCGGCCCGGTTGGTCGTCGTCCCCGCCCGTGTCTGCCCGGGATGGTAGGCAAACCCGCCGCGGTCGGCCGGATCGTCGCTGGCCCACGTCGCCTCGTTGAACCGCGCGTCGTTCTGGGTCCTCTGCACGAACTTCTGCGCCGCCTTCCAGTCGAGGTCCGCCTTGGTCTCGCCGTCCTTGCGGACATCCTCCGCCGACTGCGTGGCCCGCATGGCCTCGTAGGCAATGTACGAATTGGACAGGTCCGCGTACGCGCGCCCGCTGTCGGCGTCGTACCCCATCCCGCCGTAGTACACGTCCCCGCCGAGATGCTGGCTCCGGGCGATGAACCGGCGGGCCTTCAACACCACCGGCGTCGCGCGCGGGTCGCCGCTGATGTGCAGCGCCACCATCGCGATCGCCGTGTTGTAGTTCGGCATGCCGCCGCCCTTCATCTTCTCCTTCGGCTCGCGGTAGATCGCGCCGTTCTCGTGCGCGCAGGACAGAAGATAGTCCACCGCCTTCTTCCCCTGCGGCGAATCCGCCTTCCCGGCCCTCGCCAGGGCCCACAACGGAAACGCCGTCAGCGCCGGAAACTGCTCGTTGGACCAATGCCCCGCCTCGTTCTGCTGCGCCAGCAGCCACGCGACCGCGCGATCCGCCCCCGCCGCCGCCTCGCGCAGGATCGACTCCCCGGGCGGCTGCGCGCCGCCCCGCGACTCCAGCGTCACCGGAGCGTTCGTCTCCGCCGCCCCCGCCGCCGCAACCCAACCCGCCGCCAGCACCGCCATCGCCATATTTCGATTCATGATGTCCTCCGCCCGCAACATTACCGTTCCGCCTCTCCGACGCAATCCCGGTCTTCTTCCGGAATCTTCCAGGGATTGGACATCATCTCTGCGCGCTCCAGCCGGCGCCCTGGGTCCGCTTTGCGTGTCGCAATACTCACGTTTCGACGCCTGTCCGCCAAACCCCGCAACGTTGGCCACCCCCGGCGCGCCCAGCGGTCGCGCCCTACCATCCAGTCCTTCGGAATCCGTGGTGGGGCCGGACCGTCCGTCTTCGCTGCGCTTCGCCGCGACACGCCAGTCCGGCCGAACGACAGACCCCAAAACACCGCAGCCCCCCACACCCGCGCCCGCGTCTTACTCTTGCTCTCACTCTTACTCTTCGCGGCCTTGCGCCTTCGCGTGACAAAGGAGCGCTGCCCGTGACGACAGCCGTTCTATTTCTTCTTCTTGGGTTCGCCCATCCGCCTCGCATCCTCGGCGGCATCCTTGCCGGCTCGCGTGTTGGGGTACTTCTGCGCAAGCGCCCGATAGCCCTCGGCGGCCATTTTGAGGTCCGTGCGGTTCCTGCCGGCGGCCGCTTCCGCCTTCTGTAACCGGGCGTAGATCTGCAACGCATCCCACTCGGCATGGACAGCCGGGTTCTTCCGGAGATCGGTGAGGACCATGGTGACGGCCTGGGTTTCGCCCGAAGGAACCAGCCGGCTGCGAGGGTTGCCCAGGAGCGCGCACAGGTCCGCGTGCTTTTCGGCGGCGTCCGTCCTGGCTTCCGCCAGTTCCCGGCTGGTTTTGAACCAGGTCAGGACCAGCAATTTGTAGTCGGGCGCCGTTTCGACATCCGGAATGCCCATCAGCGTTTCGGTCGCGGCCAGTCGCTCGGCAGGCGACTTGATGTCGCCGCAGGCCTTGATGCGGTCCGCGATCTCCTTCTTGACGGCCGCCCTGTCCTCGGGCGGCAGGTTGGGATGGGCCACTCGCTGGTAGTTGTACATCCAGTCCAGCATGTCGATGAGCTCTTCGAGCTTGGCGCTCTCGTGTCCGCGACCGGGCACGGCCAGGATTTTGACAGGGTTCCCGCGGCTCTGAAACCCCTCGT
>CAYXFW010000041.1:0-11920 GCA_964464305.1 uncultured Verrucomicrobiota bacterium | reverse complement strand
GCTCGGAGTCCTGCGGCAGCAGCGAAAGCCGACCGGCGTGGCGGTCGGGGTCGAACGGTCCCTCGCCGAACACGATCGCGACGCCCGCGTCGGGCATCGTCATGCCGCCGGCGATGGCCATCGCGGTCGTCTTGCCGGCGCCGTTGCTGCCGACGAGCCCGGTGATCGATCCGGCCGGCACCTCGAGACTGAAGCCGTCCAACGCCCGGGTCCTGCCGAAGCGTTTCGCCACGCCGCGCCACTCGAGGGCCGCCTTCACAGGTCGCGCCTCCGGAACCACGCGTAGCCGCCGAGCAGGAACACCCAGCCGAGCGTGACAAGATGAACCACGGCCGGCACGAGGTGCGCGGGATCCCACCGCCACAGGTCGAGGCGGTGCGCCTGCGGCGTGAAGACCGACCCGAGGTGCCAGAGCTGGCGGAGCCCGCCGCCGTAGTAGTGGGTCGACGCCCACCCCAGCACGCCCAGCACGAGCAGCGCGATCAGGCCGAGCGCGGTCGCGCGGCCTGGCGCGCGGGTCCAGTGGGAGATCCCCGTGGCAAGCCCGACGTACGCGGACGAGAAGATCCAGGCCCGTCCGGCGGCGAGCAGCATGCCGGTTGCGACCTCCGGGCCCTCGCTGGCGGCCATCCGGAAGTACGCGACGATCCACGCGCCGACGCCGCTCAGGACCAGCGCCATTCCGGCGAGCGCCACCTGGCCGAGAAACTTGCCCGTGCTCCACGAGAGACGCGAGGTCCGCAGCAGCGCATAGCGCGCGGCGCCGGACGACAATTCCTCGGCGATGCGCGGCGCGGAGATCAGGATCGCAAGGATCGGCGTGTAGAAGAACGCCAGGCCGCCGTAGATCAACACAATCGGCGGCGTGCCCATGAGATCGTCGACGAGCGACTTGTCCCCCGCGGCCTGCGCGACCATGCGGCGGAACCGGTCGGACTTCCACATGGCGCTCGTCACCGTCCCCGCGCGCGCGGAGGGCTCGAGTTGCAGCACCTCGCTCAGCTCGCCCTCGAGCTTCTGCAGCAGGCTGATGCTCCCGTTCGTCGTCAGCACGCCCGCGGCCACGTACAGCAGCAGCACGACCACCGCGCGCCGGCTGCGCAGGGCGTCGGCCAGCTCGTTGCGGAGGACCAGGAAGGTCTGGCGCCAGAACCGGATCACGGCTGGCGCTCCCGCTCGGCGCGCCGGATCTCGCCTTCGATGTCGATCAGGGGCTCGGCGACGGACGGGTCGATGAAGTCCGCCATGTCGAACCGGCCGGCGCCGTCCTTCCGCCACTCCGGCAACGTGCGGTCCATCTCGTCGTAGGTCATCACCACCGCGCCGGAGAGATCGTTGATGATGCGGGCGCCGGATTCCGGCGTGATCTTCTTCCCCTTCTTCGCCTCCTCCGCAAACTTCGCGAGGCGGTCCTTGAGCCGGAGGTTCATCGCCTGCGTCAGGACGTCGAACTGCGCGGCCTGCGCGGTGTCGAGACCGGTGTTGGCGATGAAGTTGTTGCGGGCGATGTCCGACCGCACCCGCCACGCCTCCATCCCGGCGTCGATGCGCTCGCGCATGCTCCGGTCGTCCCCGGGTTGCGGCCGCATCTCCGCGAACGGCGGGCGGCGCCGCGGCGGCTTGTTGGTGGAGGCGCCCTCCGCGGCCGCCACGGTCTGGGTCGGCGGGGCCGCCGGCGCACGGGGCTTCGGCGGGGCGGATGCATCCGGGATGCGCATGATCTGCGTCAACTGGCCGAGCGTCCCCGCACCCGCGCCGCGCGCCTTGGCCTCCTTGCGCAGTTTCTCGGCCTCCTCGCGAAGTTGCTGCACCTCGTGCTTCGCGGGCCATGCGCCGAGCGCCAGCCCGAGAAGAAGCGCCACCGGAATCCACGCCAGAACTTTCATGCCACCCCGCATCCCGCGCCCGCGCGCGAACGGCTTCATCCTATACCGCTCCCCGGGAAAACGCGACGCGAGCTGGGTGGCCCACATTCTCATCACGATGCGGGGCAGCCCACCCAGGTTGCTCCGGGCGGCCCCCGCACGGCCGCGACGGAGCGCGGCCCTCCGCGGCCCATCCGCTCGTGGGCCTCGATCTTGCTTCGTGGACTTGAATTCTAGACCCTGAACAGGGCGCCCATGCGCTTCCCGAGGAGGAGGCTCGCGCCGATGATGGTGACGGCGAGGAAGGCCATGGCCCAGACGCCGAGCGCGGCGGCAAGGTGCGGACCGGTGCCGAGGAGCGAGAAGAGTTCGTAGATCGTCTTCGTGATCGGGTAGAAGTCCATCCGTTGCGCAAGCATGAGGCTGTCGGAGACCTCGAGCATGCTGAAGGCGAAGGTCAGCAGTCCGCCGGCGACGAGGTTGGCCGAGATCAGCGGCAGCGTAATGCGACGCAGCGTCGCACCCGGCGGCGCGCCGAGGTTGGCGGCGGCCTCCTCGAAGACCGGCGCGGTCTGCTGCAGGCCGGCGACCGCCGAGCGGACCATGTAGGGCAGGCGGCGCACGGCGTAGGCGATCACAAGAAACAGCGTCGGATTGGTGCGGACGTCGAGAAGGCTCTGCCAGAATGGGCTTTCCCTCACCCATCCCGCGTTGCCGAGTCGCGTGCTGAGCGCGAGGTAGCCGAACGCCATCACGAGACCCGGCACGGCGAGCGGCAGCGTCGCCAACGCGTCCAGCCAGCCGCGGCCGCGCAGGTCGGAGCGCACCACGACCACCGCGATCGCCACGCCGACGAACAGGTCGAAGACGACGGCCAGCGAGGCGTAGATGAGGCTGTTCCGGATGCTGCCGACCGTCAGCGGGTGGCCGAGGGCGTCCGCGAAGTGCGCCGCCGTGACGGTCTCCGGCACCACGCTCCGGTACCAGCCGCCCGGCGTGGCCAGGCTGGTCAGGATCACACCGAGGTGCGGCAGCAGCGCGAGGGCGATCACGACCGCAAACGGCAGCAGCACCAGCGCGCCGCGGGCGCCACCGACGCGGACCGTCGCCGACGCCGTCGCCGCCTTGCTTTGCATGGCGTAGGCCTGCCGTCCGAAGAGGCCCCGGGCAAGGCCGTAGATGGCCAGGCAGGCGACCAGCATCACGAAGACCAGCGCGTACGGGAACGGGTTCGATCCGACCTCCTTCAGCGCGTCGTAGATCTGCACCGGCGCACAACGCGTGACGTTGAGCATCAGCGGCGTGCCCAGTTCCGTGAAGCTCCAAATGAAGACGATCGCGCCGCCGGCGAACACGCCGGGGAGGATCAGCGGCCCGGTGATCCGCAGGAACTTCCTCAGCCCCGTGCAGCCGAGGTTCTCCGCGGCCTCCTCCATCGCCGGATCGACGTTCGCCAGCGCCGCCGCGACGTTGAGATAGAGCACCGGGTAGAGTGACAGCGCCTGCAGCAGCACCACGCCCAGCGTGCGGCCCCGCGCCAGCCAGTCCACCGGCCCCAACCCGAGCAGCGCGTTGAGCGAACCCTGGACGCCGAAGATCTGCTGGATCCCGATCGCGCCGACGAACGGCGGCAGGATCATCGGGACCAGCAGCAGAGCGCCCGCCGCGCGCTTGCCCGGGAAGTCGAAGCGGTTCGCCATCCACGCCAGGGGGATCGCAATCGCCGCCGCGAGCGACGTCGTCCCGAGCGCGATGCCCAGGCTGTTGCGAAGGCCCTCCGCGTAGACCGGGTTGCGGAAGACGCCCGCAAGGTGTTCGAGCGTGAACCGTCCGCCGGAGAAGAACCCGCCGCTGACGACCATCGCCAGGGGCAACACGAAGAGCACGCCGAGCAGTACGGCGCATGCGGCAAACAGGGCCCTTGCGAGTCTGCGGTCCACACATCCCCCCGCCCCTGCGGCGCGGCATTCCGGATCTTCCAACCCTTGGACCCCCGGCCCGTCCGGGCTTCCAAGGGTTGGAAGTTTCGCGAAACTGGTACCATGCCGCCGCCGCCGGGGCGAGCGGGAAGTCCCACCGGACTCGAACCCGGGATCCATCTTCCCGTTCTTTCGCCTTGATCGCCGGGGGACAAACCGTGAGGCTCGCAGAAGTTCATCGGAGGGCGGACCCATGAAGCGACGTGTGGCGGCGGTGGCGGCGGTAACGATGGGGATCGGGCTGGCGGGGTGCGTGGACAGCGCGCCACCGCCGCCGGCGGCACCGGTGGCGCCGGTCGCGGACTTCTTCGTGGCGCCGGATGGAAGCGATGCGGCGCCGGGCACCGTGAAGCAGCCGTTCGCGACGTTCGCCCACGCGCAAACCGCCGTGCGGGCGAAGTTCGCGGCCGGCGCGACGACAGATGTCCGCGTCGTCTTCCGCGGCGGCATCTACCCGCTGCGACAACCGGTCGTGTTCCGTCCGGAGGACTCCGCGCCCACCGGCCGCCGCGCGGTGTACGCGGCGTGGCCGGGCGAAACGCCGGTCTTCTCCGGGGGCATCCGGATCGACGGGTTCGCGGCCGGCCCCGACGGGGCATGGCGCACGAAGGCGCCATCCATACTCTCCGGCAATTTCGAGCATCTCTTCGTCAACGACCGGCGGGCGGTGCGCGCGCGCCATCCCACCGCCGGCGCGTTTATCCTGCTGGACGTGAAAGAGGACCCGAAACCCGAGGGGCGCAACCGCTCGGGTACCTCGACGGTGACGCTGGCGATCGCACCGGGACAACTCGCGCCGCTGGCGGGGCTGGACTGGGCCGCGCTGGGGGACGTACAGGTGGTCGTCCACCACAAGTGGGATCACACGCGGCGGTTCCTCACCGGCGCCAACGCGACCGCCGGGACCGTGACGACGCGCGGCCAGCAGATGAAGCCGTGGAATCCGATCGGCAAGGGAAGCCTCGTCTACTTCGAGAACGTGCCCGCCGCGTGCGACGCGCCGGGCGAGTGGTTCCTCGGCCGGGACGGCATGCTCGTCTACCGCCCGCGGCCGGGCGAGACGCCGGAATCCGCCGTGGCGTGGGCGCCCCGCCTCGAGAAGCTGCTGGTCTTCCAGGGCGATCCGGTCGCCGGGAAGTGGGTGGACGGCATCTCCCTCGAAGGCCTCGCGTTCCTGCACGCGGACTCCCGCACACCGCCCGGCGGCTTCGAGCCCGCCCAGGCGGCGGCGGGCATCGAGGCCGCGGTGATGGCCGACGGCGCCCGCGGGGTGATCCTGACCAACTGCGCCGTCGCGCAGACCGGCGCGCACGCGGTGTGGTTCCGCCGCGGTTGCCGCGAGTGCCGGATCGACCGCTGCCGCATCGTGGACCTCGGCGGCAGCGCGATCCGCATCGGCGACCTGCGCGGGCCCTCGAAGCCGGCGGAGGAGACGTGGCGCGTCACGGCGGACAACAACATCCTCCACCACGGCGGCCGCTACTTCCCCTGCTCCGTCGGCGTCTGGATCGGCCACAGCGGCACCAATGCGGTCACGCACAACGACATCGCGGACTTTTACTACACGGGGATCTCCGCGGGCTGGATCTGGGGCTATGGGAACAGCCTGGCCAAGGCGAACGACATCGGCTTCAACCATGTCCACCACCTCGGCATGGGCTGGCTCAGCGACATGGGCGGCATCTACACGCTCGGCCGCTCCGAGGGGACGCGCGTCCACGACAACTGGTTCCACCATGTCTGGGCGCATACCTACGGCGGCTGGGGGCTCTACACCGACGAAGGGAGCACGGGCATCGTCTTCGAAAACAACCTCGTCCACGACACGAAGGACGGATCCTTCCACCAGCACTACGGACGCGAGAACATCCTGAGAAACAACTTCCTCGCCTTCAGCCGCGACTGCCAGATCCGCGCGACGCGCGTCGAGGAGCACCTCTCGTTCACGTTCGAGAACAACGTGATTCTGTGGGAGACGGGTGACGCGCTGAAGGGACCGTTCGGCAAGATCCGCTTCGAGTCGCGCAGCAACCTGTGGTGGCGCATCCCGGGCGGCGGCGAGACGAACTTCGCCGGCAAGACGCTGGCTGCGTGGCAGGCGGACGGGAAAGAGACCGGCTCCATCGTCGCCGACCCGAAGTGCGCCGACGCGGCGAGGCGGAACTTCGCTCTCGCCGCCGACTCCCCCGCGCACGCCGTGGGGTTCAAACCCTTCCCGCTCCGTGCCGGCGTCTACGGCGACCCCGCGTGGGTCGAAGCCGCCCGCTCATCCCCCATGCCCGACTTCGCCGACCTGCCGGCGTGGTCGAAGTAGGCGGATCAGTCCAGCCCGGCCAGGAGGACACCGGCCGCGCGGCGGGCGTCGTCGACAAGGTTGTCGACTTCGGCCTGCATCGAGCCCGTGAAGCGGTCCGGCGCGGCGTCGCCCCATGTGGCGAGCCAGTCGGATGCGGCCACCGTGACGGCCATGGTGGCCCGCGCCCCGGCCTGGGCGATCGCCCGCTCCTCCACCTTGTCCCGACCCCAGAGCGCCAGCGCCAGAACGGCACAGGCCGCGGCGGCCGCAACCATGGGACGTCGCCACGAGAGCGCGGGGACAGTCTCCGACCTGTCATGCGCTGCCGCACGAACGGCCGCCATTACGCGGACCTCGAAGCCGTCGGGAACCGAAAGCGGCGGTGCGGCGGCGCGAAGCGCATTGTCGAGCCGTTCCGCGGCCTGTCGGGCGCCGGACGGGCGGCCCCCGGGTTCAACATGGATCCTGCAGGTCGTCATGACACCCTTCCTTCCGCGGCCGCCACGGCCGACGCCGGCGACGCGGCGCGGCCCGCGGCGGACTCGCGCAACTCCAGGTCTGCGCCGACGGCGAGGAGCGCCCGGCGCGCCCGGAACAACAGCACCTTCACATGGGTCTGCGTCAGTCCCATCGCCGCCGCGACGGCGGCAATGCCCAGATCCGCGCGGACCCGCAGTTCCAACGCCTCGAACTGGCGCGGTCGCAGCACCTGCCGCGCACGCGCCCACAATCCCTGCACGGCCTCGGTTGCGGACATCGCGTCCGACGGTGTCGCCGCATCCACGCGCCCGTCCGGCACATCGACCACCCTCGGCACCCGGCGCGCGCGGCGGGACTCGTCGATCGCCACACACCGGGCCACCGTGTAGAGCCACGGCAGAAACGGCCGGGCGGGGTTGTAGCCGCCAATTCGACGGAAGGCGGCGACGAAGACCTGCTGGGCCAGATCCTCGGCGGCGGCCGGGTCGGACACGCGGTGCCGGCAATAGGCGAAGATGCGCCCGCCGTGACGGCGGGCCAGCTCCCCGAACACCTCGGTGGAGCCGGCCGCCGCCTCGCGGGCGAGGAATTCATCCGTCGCCTGCACGGGTTCGGTCACGCGCCTACTCCGCCTTCTTCTCCTGCTTCTTCGCCGCTTCCTCGCGGATCGCCTGGGCGATTTCCGACGCGGGGAAGTCCAATTGCACCGAGACGGTCTGCCCTTCCAGGGCGACCGACGCCGACCCAGCCAGCTTGGCCGCCCGCGGATCCTTATCCGTATTGAGCAGCAGGGCCGACCGCATGCCCTCCGCGACCTTCAGCAGATTGGATGCCGTGGCAGAGTCGGTGGTTTCGATGGCCAGGCGGCCCTTCACGCGATCGCCGTCCTCGCCGAGGATCACCGTCCCGCCCCGCGCCAGCTTGAGGACCGCGTTCTTGGGATCGGTGCCCGACAGGTCGGAAACGGTTCCGACCATGAACGGGACGGTGCCCGACGGCGGCGGCGCTTTGAAGGCCGAGGCCGGCTTCTTCCCGTCCAGCACGGCCAACGCATGCGCGAGCACGCCGGCCTCCTCCGAAATCACAATGGCCCCGCTCGCATGAAACGCGCCGAACATCCGCGCCTTGTCCGGCCCCTTCTTCTTCGCCTTGTTCTCGTCGAGCCAGGAGTGGACCGTGTAGCCCTCCTGCGTCGTCGCCTGATACGCCTCGTTCGCCCGGAGCAGCGTGACCAGCCGTTCCGCATCGAACTTGCCGCGAAGCAGAGCATAGGACTTGTTGCCGGTTCCGCAGACTGTCAGTCCGGACAGGTCTTTGCGGGGATCGAAGTTGAACACCGCCTGGAGGGCGGCAAACTTCTTGTCCGCTTCCGCGGTCGTCAACTGTTCCATCACGCTCTTCCCGACCTGCGTCGCTTTGAGCTGGTCCACGTCCACGTGCGCGAACCACCCCGCCTCCGCCGGCACGTCCGCCGGGTTGAAGGGCCCCGCCCACGCCGCCGTCGCCACCGCCGCCGTCATCGCCGCCGCCATCCAATGCTTCATGTCCATGCTCCTCATCGGGCGTCCGTATGCGCCCTTTGATTGTGCACTACGAAGGGGGACGGGGAAAGGTTACAGGGGAGGTGTCAGGTTTCAGGTGTCAGGAGGGGGAGTTCCAAGTTCCAAGTCTCAAGTTCCAAGTTCTGTCCCGACACCTGACACCTTCATCGCCCCTCAACGGCCCAGGAGCGGTAGCGGGCGGCGACATTCGCGGTCTTGGCGTCGCCTTTGTGGAAGAGAAAGCGGTAGCGGAAGGTGGCGGTCCTGCCTGCGGGGATGACCAGGGGTTCCTCCTTGTCCGAAAGCTTGAAGGACCGGCTCGCGAACGGATTCGCGGCGAAGAGGCCGTAGGTACGGACGTGCCAGCCGGTCGGATGGCGCGGGTTGGACGGGTGGTCGAGAATGGCGACGCCGATTGTCGCTCCGCCCAGCGGACCGCTATCGTCGCACCAGAAGGCGCGCTTGCCCCAGGCCTCCTTGTCCGTCAAACCCTCGGAATTGACGATCCGCCCGGCGCCGGGCTTGTCGGGCTGTAACGCCGGAACGAGCCGGATGGCCATCGAGCCCTCCTTGGTATCGTTGAATGCGACCTCGCCGCTCGGGGCATGGATCGTGGCCTCGAAGTCGAGTTCGGAGCCGCCGTCCACCGCCGCGCGAAACGTGTACGTCCGCGTGTCGGTGCAGACGACCGCATCGCCCGCGCGCCAGTCATTGGTGACCGTGAAGCGGCCGGTCTTCGAGTCGATCGAAATGAAGCCGGCGTGGACAATTCTCTCGCCGTTCTTGTTGCTCCAGAAGTCATGCCCGTTGACGTTGCCGTGTGTGAACCAGAGGCCGCGGTGATGCGGATGGTCCCGGCTTTCGCCGTCGACGGTCCGCATCGGGAAATTGCGCAGCAGGTTCGTGCCCGTCGGCCCGATGAGCGGATCGAAGTGCGGGAACCGTTCGGCCGTGAAACAGTAGTCGGTGAAATGCCGCCCCCCGACCGTCACGCGGAGGAGGCCCTCCCGCAGCTCGAAGCCGACGCGATCCTCCGCGGCCGACGCCGCGGCTCCCGCAACAAGCCCCGCCGCCACGAGCCACCCCGCGATGTGCGCGTTCATCCCCGCAGTGTAGCGCGGATGCGATGCGAGCACCACGCAGCCAGCGACGGCTGTCAACGACAGGACGGAGCACGGCCGCGGTGGAACGCGGCCCTCCAGGGTCGTCCCCGTGTGGGTCTCAAGCGCGCGGGGGTGAGGATCGGGGCCGAGAGTCCGGCATTGCGGATCCAACTCTTGCTTCGTAGACTGCCCGCCGCAGAATCGACGCGGGGTTGACCGCGCGAGGGAGAGGGACATGAAGCAAGTACTCGGCTGGCTGGCCGCCATTCTCGGAACCGTGCAGGCGCAGGGAGCGGCGCCGCTCTGGATTCCTGCGGATCAGGCGCGGGAGCTGTCTCCGCTGATGGTCCATGCCTCCCGCGTCGGGCTGGACGAGGTTGACTCCGTCTCCGACTTCCTGATCCCGCTGGTCGTCACCGAGCCCGATGCATACGCGACGAACTGCTGGGCCGATTTCTCCGTCCGGGTTCCGGCCGCCGGGACGTACGCCCTTTGGGGCCGCGTGCGATGCCCGTCGGGCGCCGGCGAGTCGTTCCGCGTCGAGCCGGCGGCTGGCGCACCGTCCGGCGCGGAGTGGATTCTGGAAGGAACGGAGGATCGCCGCTGGAGTTGGGTGAAGTGCGGCACGGCGGATCTCCCCGCGGGCGACTGGGCGTTCCGCGTCCGCCTGTTCCGTGCGGCCGGAGCCACGACCTTCGGCCCGTTGCGATGGAAGCAGGGCGAGTTGACGCAGACCCCGCGGTTCGACCTCCTGTGTCTCGCGAGCGAGCCCGGATACGCGCCCACGGACGCCGCGGCACGGCTCGCGCTTGGCCGCCCGGAAAAGCCCGCCCCGCCGGCGCCCCGGGCCGTGACCGCCCCCCTGCCGGCGCTCGCGGACGGCGCGGCACCCGTCGATGGTCGCCAGCGCGTGCCGGAATGGATGCGCTGCCCGCGGTGGTTCACCAAGGATTCGTGGCGCGCGGAGCTCCGCACGCGGCGGGCGGGCGACATCGCGGCGCTGGTGCGCGAGACGGCGGCCAACGGCGGGTCCGTCCTCCGCCTGAGCGTCCTCTGGGGCGGCGAAACCTACTACCCGAGTCGCGTCGCCCCGCATGCGCCGGGGCTGGGAAAACTTGACTACCTCCGCGAGGCGCTCGACGAAGGCGCTCGGACCGGCGTCCGGATCGTCGCCTACATCAACCCGAACTCGCTGTACGAGGGGCACCCCCTCGACACCGCGTGCCGCGTCCGCAATCCCGACGGTTCGCTCTCGACCGAGCCGGCGTACGGACGGCCCTTCACGCAGATCCCGTCCTACTACGTGTGCGTCAACCACCCGCGCTACCGGGAATTCCTGCGCAACACGCTCAAGGAGATCTTCGGGGTCTACGGCGCCCACGGGCTCTACGTCGACGGGCTGACGCCCCACGGCTGCTACTGTGAGCATTGCCGCGCGAAATGGCGCGCGATGTTCGGAACCGACATGCCCGTGGAGAAACTGGCGAAGATCAACCGGATCTGGTGCGTCTGGGGCGAGTTCGGCCACGATCCGCAGCCGATCGGCGACGTCGAGGGCGATCCCGACGCGCGGCGGATCACAGAGATGTTCCTGGCATCGTTCGCCGAGGTCACGCGCGAGTTCTCCCGCACCGTCAAGGCCGCCAAGCCGGATGCCGCGACGATGTTCCACTCCCATCCGAAACCCGGCTGCGAGACCGCCTACGATGGCACGCTGACCGAGGTCTACACGCCCCAACCGTGGGTCCACACCGCCTGGCGCAGCGGCGAACTCGCCGGCTACTCGGCGGTCCATGCCGTGCCCGTGATGTTCAACATTTATCCGCACCGCCACTTCACGGAAGCCGAGGCGCGCCACCACGCCCTCCAGGGCCTGGCCGCAGGCGCCTATCCGAACTTCTGGAGCGCGGCCGGCATGAAGCCGGTGTTCGACTTCATGGCGCGTTCCGCCGAAGCCCTCGACTTCGCCACGGCCGCGCCGGTGAAGTTCCTCGCCTTCCCCCGGGACATCCGCACCTCGGACACCCAGCGGCGCGCGCCCGTCGCCCCCGGCGTCAGGTACGGGACGCGCGACCGGTTTCTCGCGCCGTACGTGGGCGCCTACTCCGCACTGATGCGGGCCGGCCTCCCCGTGAACACGCTCAATCGTCCCGGGTTCGAGATGGCCCTTCCCGGCCACCGCGTGCTCGTGCTGGCCAATCTGGCACTGATGAGCGATGCGCAGGTCGACGCCGTCCGCCGCTTCGTCAACGACGGCGGCGGCCTGATCGCAACGCACGAGACGTCGCTATACGACGAGAAGGGCCGGAAACGGCCGGACTTCGCGTTGGCCGACGTGTTCGGCGCCCGCCACCGCGCCACCCTTCCCGCCGCACCGCGCGCGGCCGTCTTCGAGACCGCTCATGCCGTTGTCCAAGGCCTCCAGGCGCGCACGCTGGCGCACAACGAGGAACCCATGGTCGATGCCGCCATGGCCGGCGCGGCCGTCGCGGCGCGGCTGGGCGACCTCCCCGCGATCCTGGTGCACACCGCCGGCAAGGGCCGCGTCGTCTACCTGCCCGGCCGCTACGACTCCGCCCAGTGCTTCGACCTCTCGCCCGCCATCGAGCGCCTGTTCGCCAACGCCGTGCGCTGGGTCGCACAAGAGGGTCTTCCG
>CAYXFW010000040.1:0-11954 GCA_964464305.1 uncultured Verrucomicrobiota bacterium | reverse complement strand
ATGAGAACGCTATGCGTCTTCTCCGCCCATGCGGTGAGCTTCTCCGTCGCCGTCGCCGTCCGCCGGTTGTAGTCCAGCGCCGGGCCTCCCCCACCGCCCACGAAAAGGCCGACCTTGGCCCAGCGGTCCACGTCCGGGGCACTGGCGCCCTTGCCGGCCGACAGGGCCGCCGCCGGGCTGCCGGAGCCCGTGGCGGCCGCCGGCGCGGCCGCGGCCCGGAGCTTGTCCAGATTCGCGTTCACGGCAGCGGAAAGCTCCCCGGTGAGAGCGGCCAGCTTCGCCCGCTCCGGACCCATCTCGGCCGCCACGTTCAGCGCCGCCACATCCATCTGGCTCTTGCCGAGCTTCCGCAGGTTCTCCCCGGTTGGCCCCATGCTCTCGGCCATCTGCTCGTTCTCGCGCAGCGCCTGCCGCTTGTAGTAGTCGAACGGCATCGCTTTGAAGCCGTCCAGGCCCATCGCCTTCCCCAGCCCGGGGAGGCGGCCGAGCGCCTCCTTGTGCTCGTCCACCACCGCCCGGAACCCGGCGCGCAGGTACGCGATCGGCCGGGTGAACGCCGTCATCAGAAACGCCTGAAGCTCCATGAACGCGCCCTGGATGGTGTTGCCGATCCCCTTCCAGTAGTCCGCCTGACCCAGCAGAGCCACGGCCGACCGGATGCCCACGGAAAGAGATTGCCCCACCAGGTCGCCGAGCTTCCCCGACGCGAACGCCTCGCCCAGGATCGCCACGACGTGGCCGATTTGCTGGCCGACGTGAGTCAGGTCGATGCCCTTCAGGCCGTCCACCATCCCGCTCAACGCCGGCGCCAGCTCCGAGGCGAGACCGACAAAGAGCCCGCGCGTCTGCCCCTTCAGCCGGCCCAGAGCGTCGTCCAGGTTATCCAGCATCGCGGCATCGCGCTGCAGCACCTGCGGCAGCGAGCCGAGCCCGCCCCGCGCCTTCTGGATCGCCGCCGGGTCCGCGAAGAACTGCTTCAGTGCTGCGCCGGACCGACCGAAGATCGTCATCGAGGCTTCCGTCTTGTCCGCCTCCGAGTTCAGCCCGGCGATCGCGGCGCCGATCTTCACGATCTGCTCCGTAGGCGTCAGCCCCGCCAGCTCCTTCATGTTCAGGCCCAGCCGCGCGAAAGTCTGGACCGTGGGCTTTCCCTCCTCGCTGAGCCCGGAAAGCGCCTTCTGCATGTACTGGATCGCGGTCGGCACGCCCGCCGCGCCGACGCCCGTGTCCTCAAACGCCTGGCGTAGCACCACGAGCTCGCTCACCGCCGCCCCGGTGCGGTCTTTCAAGTCCGAGAGTTCCGAGCCCATCTTGAGACCCGACCGCAGCCCCGCGATCGCGCCCGCCACGCCGCCCACGGCGCCGGCGATGCCCAGGAGCGACCGGAGCCCGCCCATCGCCCCATGGAGCGGGCCGGTGAAAGAGGCCGTGTCCAAGGTCATCCGGGCCGCAAGGTTCATCGCTTCAGCCTCCGGCGCCGCGGCACGCGCGGGCTCCGCGGAGCGTCTGCAGGATCTCCGCCAGTGAGTTCATCAAGCAGGTCCATCTCGGCGAAGGTCGGGGCATGCGCCTCGTTGCCGTAGCGGGCGGAGATCGCCGCGTACAGGGCGAAGGCTTGCGCGAGCGGCAGGTCGAACAGCACATAATCGAGGCTCCATCCGTACTCGCTCAGCAGCGCGTCCACGACTGTCAGCACCCAGCCCAGGCCGTTCGTCTTCGGCCCGGGCAGCCCGCCTTCGCCGGGCTCCGGCGCGGCACGTGGGTCTACGCCGGGGCCGTCGCCGGCTGCGCTTTTTTTTCGGGCGCGTCCCCCGGCTGCGCCGCCGTCTCCAGCGCCGCCTTGAAGTGTTCACGGATCGCGGCGCCGATCGGGCGAAGATCCCGCACGCAGATGGTGCCGGCAAACTCGACGACGGCGTCCGAGAACGCCTCCGGCCCCTGGTTCATCAGCGCGTTCGACTCCTTCACCGGCCGCGTCAGGATGAACAGCAGCGAGAGAACCTCCTCGTTGGTCATCTCCCGGTTTGCGGCGTCGTCCACCAGCGGGTGCTCGATCTTCTCCAAGAGAAGGATCATGCCCGCCGTGAACGGGAGAAGGACCAGCCCCGCGGCCGTTGACTTCGCGGGCATGAATGCCCGCACCACACGTTTCGGATTGCCCATCGTGCGTCCTCCAGGTCAGGCCGCCGCGGCTACGTCACGCCTTCGACGTTCGGGTAGTACGTGGCCTGCGTCTTCAGCTTCTTCCAGCCGCGCTGCTGCCAGGCCCGGTCGCTCCCGTCCACAAGGAACTTGGTCGTGCCGATCGTCAGCGTGGTCCCGCGCGCCGGCGCAACCGTCGCCGCCAGGCAGATGACTTCCAGCTCGACCTCCTCCTTGTCGCCGAAGAACACGACCGCCGCCTCGAAGCCTTCGTAGTCCAGGATCACGTCCTTCTCGCCCGTGTCCTTTCGCGTGACGGAAACCACCAACCCCGACTGGAGCGCCTGAAGCTCCGACTCGATTCCCCACACGGCGGTCGCGCCGGCGGTCCCGATCTTGCGTGCTGCGGTCCTGGCCATCTCACACCTCCATTTGCCGGATCTCCGGCATCGTCGTATCGAGCTCGAACTTCAGGCGGTACGCCGCCAGCGGGACGCCCTCCGGCGTCTCCACCGGCTCCGCGCCGCGATATCGGAACATCCCCTCCGACGCGTCCGCCGCGCCGAAGGCCATCGAAAGCACCCGCTGCCGAACGTCCGCCACGATCTTCAAGAGCGACGGCCGCTCCGCCGCGTTCTCAATCAGCGCCGCATCGGCAGTCGCCTTCAGGCCCAGCGCGTAGCCGACGATGGCGTCCACCCTCTGCGTCGAAAGCGGCGCCGCAGGTTCGTCGCCCAGGGGATCCTCGCCGCCCCAGTGAACGACCAGGCGGAGGCCGCGCGGGGAGATCATCAGGATCTCCATGACATGCCAGGGATCCTTCGCCACCGAGATCTCCGGCTTCATGCCCGCGATCCGCAGGCCCTTCAGATGGTCCCGCACCAAGCGCGTCAGAACGTCCGGCGTATAGGCGCCCGTCATACGATGAGCCTCCCGGACGGGTAGGTTTGGGCGTCCTCCGAAATCACGCTGATGCTGTCCTGCGCGCGGTCGGCTTCAGGAGTCAGCGGCACCTTGCCCTCGCCGATACGGGAGAGCTTCACCGAGACGCGCTCCTCCTCCTTCTCAAACGGCTTACGGACCGAGGACAGCCCCCGGCGCCGGTACAGCGCCGACGCCGCGAAGATCTTCGCCGCCTGGCTAACCAGCGGGGGGACGGGAGCGGCAAACGGAACCTCGAAGCGCTGCCCCAGCAGGGCGTCCACCGCCTCGCCCGCCTGCGCGGCCACCTTGTCCCACAGGCCGGCGTCCTCGACGCCGTCGCCGTCGTCGTCCAGGGCCTCCGTGATGAACTGCGGAGGAATCAGCCCTTCGAGATCCGCTTTCGTGACGTAGGGCATGTCAGTCTCCGCGGCTCCGTATCGCAAGCGCAGCGCGGGCTTTCGCCCCATCGTCGCGCAACACCGGGCAGCGGTCGTCTTGCCCCGGCTGCACGAACAGGCAGCAGTATGAACCGCTGTCGGCGTAGAACGTCAGCGCAGCGCGCATCGTGTTCCGCTCCTCAATGAGCCGTATGATCGCGTCGCGGTCACGGTCGCAAACGCAGTCCTCGAAATCAGGGTCGGAACACACGCACGGTTCACGCCCACATCTCTGGCAGCTCATGCTCGACCCTCAAGCGAAAGGGGCCGGCCGGAACAGCGCGGCCGGCCCCCCGCTCAATGCCCCAAGCCGGGGCGTGGCATTCAATCGAAGACGGTCCCGATCACCTTCACGGAGATCGAGTTCGATCCCAGCAGCGTGCCGTTCGTGTCCGCGCTGGAGACCACCTTGAAGTAGTCCCCATAGAACATCGTCGGCACGTTGGTGAGCACCAGGAGCCCCGTTGCGGCCGCGGCCGAAACAGTCCCCGTGTGCCCGCTCGCGACGTACGTCACCGCCGAGGTGACGCCCGCCGGCGCCGTCAACGTCATCCACTGCGGCGCGAACCGCGCCGTGTCACCGATCGGCGGCGACACGGTTGCCGAGTTCGTCGTCACCGTCACCGCCGCGCGCTGCGGCCCCTTGTCCGCCGCCAGCGCGGCCGCCGGCAACAGGATCGCCACCATCAGGAACACGCCGACGATCACTGCCAGCAGCTGCTTCAGATTCAGACCCTTCATGACTCTCCCCTTCGCTTTCAGGTTTCCGGTTTCAGCCCTCAGCCTTCGCGCCCGGCTCAGGCCGGTACGGCCGAGACGATCCGTTGCAGCGCCGCGGCCTGGCCGACGGCCACGCCGTACATCAGCGTGTAGGTGCGGTTGAAGGTCGCGAGCGTCGAGTTGTAGTACTCGCGCACCTGGAGCGAGAGGCCCGTCTGCTCGTCCGTCACCGTCGAGATCCGGACGTTGCTCTCGCCCTGGCCCGGGTCATCCGGGATGCGGGTCGCCAGCGCCAGCGACGTCCGCGTGCCGGCGAAGCCGACGAGGTTCTCGCCGTTGTCCGGCAGGTCCACGAACTCCGACACGTCGAAGCCGTGCACCTTCGGCAGCATGCCGCTCTCCACCGCCGCGGCGCCCTTGCCCAGCATGACCTGCAGCATCGTCAGGTCCATGCTCAGGCTGCCGTAGTAGTCGGGGTTCAGCAGCATGAAGCGGCCCATGCCGGGAACGCCGCGCTTCGAGAGCGCCGTCCCGACGGAGATCGCCGCCTTGCGGTCGAAGCCGTCGCCGCCGGCGCCCAACGCCTTCGTGGTCTTGTTGGCGAACGCGGCGTTGAGAATCAGCGCGCAGAGGTCGCTCACCACCGCCGCGCCGATCGAGTAGGCCGCGTTCAAGCCGAAGCGCTTGATGAGGTCGACTCGCGAGCTCGACGCCTCCTGCACCGTCACGCCGTAGGTGTGGTGCTTGTGCTTGTTGATCGTGACGGGGATGTCCACCTGCGTCCGGGCCGCGGGGACATAGCCGGTCGCGGCGACGAAGTCGATCGCGGCGGCCGCGGCGACTTCATGCACGATGACCGCTTCGCCGTAGCGTGCGCTTTCCTTCGAGTGGTCGGTCGCGATCTGCCCGAGAATGGGCAGCGTCGCCTGCAACGCCTTCAGCGCCTCCTGGGCGATGACATCGGCGTTCGTGGTTCCGAGGGTATTGGGCATGGCTTTTTCCTTCCCTGTTGGGATTCGTGGTGTGGGTCAGCGCCTCAGCCGTTGCCGAGGATCTTGGTCCGGTTCTCCGAGTAGAAGCGCGCGCGCTCCACCGGGTCCTTGATCGCGTTGTACTGCGCGATGACGGGGTTGCCGCCCTGGGCGGTCAGCGGTTCGACCCGCGGCGTGCGCTGGTCGAGCGGGACGGTTGCCGGGAGTTTCTCGACCATCGTCGAGAGCGCCGCGAGGTCCATGGCCGCGATCTGCTCGGCCGTCAGCGGGATGACCTTGCCGGCTGCAACGGCGCCGGAGACGATCGCGTCCCGCTGCCGCTTCAGGTCCGCCGCCTTCACCGCGGCGACATCCGCCGTCAGGCTGACGATCTTGCCTTCGAGATCCGTCACCTTCGCCGTCATCGGCGCCGGCGCCGGTTCGCTCACCGCAGTCGCGGCCTTCTCGATGTCCGCGTCGGTGGCTGCCTCGGGAAGCTTCAGCAGCTTCACGAGAATCGCTTTGTAGTCCATGACTAGCTCCTCCTGGTTTCCGGTTTCAACCGAAAGGGTCACAAAATGGAGACCCTCTACGTCTCCGTTCCGGCACAGCGCCACGGAATGGACGAAGATGACCTCGCCCGCGTCGTCGGTCGCCGGCGCCGGCGAGAGATCCTGAAAGTTCAGCGCGCTGCGGGTCCCCTCCGGCGTCCAGCGCGACACGTTGAAAAACAGGCCCTCGCCCTGGACCACGTCGAGCGTGCCGTAGGCCGCGACCGGGCGCGGCTCGGACGACTCCTTGTGGGCCTTCGTGCCCGGGACGGTGTTGTGCTCGAAGTCCAGGGCGACTTCCTCGAACCCCATCCGGGACTGCATCGCCGAGAGTGTCGCCAGCGTCTTGCCGCCCACGCGTGCCGGGCGGCCCGAGGCGGTCTTGTTGTCGCCCCAGGACAGAATCTTGAATCGCTTCGGCAGTTCCGCGGCCGACGCAAACGCCGTCAGCCGCAGGCCCAGAAGCAAGTCGAGGTTCGATTTCACGGGGCGCACGCTACACGCGCGCCGACGTGGCCTCATTCAATAGTGGGGAATCTGAAATGGAGCGGCGAAGGAAGGCTGAAGGATGAAACCTGAAAGAGCGGTCAGGAGTTCGGCTTCAGGAGGGCGGCGATCTTCGCCATTGCGGCGGAGCGGATGCGCTGCTGCCCCGCCGGCGTCATCCGGCCCGAGGCGTCGAACGGGAAGAACGGGCGAGGCGGGAGGCCGGGATGATGCACGATGCCCACCGGGTGGCCCGCGCCCGGCCAATACAGCGCGCGCTTCCCCCGCGGGCGGATGGTGTACGGCCCCGTTCCAAACTGATGCGCCGCGGCATAAGGCCGGTCCGTGCCCACCGTCACCGCGTGCCCATCCAGCGCCACGATCCGCGCGGACCGCCACAGCAGGCCCGAGCGCTTCAGGAGTGGGCGGCCGTCCTCCGACTTCTTCGGCGCCCAGGCGGAAGGCCGCAGGCTCTCGTCGTTGAACGCCCGCTGCGTCACGCTCACCAGGGCAAGGCCCATCGCTTCCAGGAGCGGCCGCTTGTCGGAGATCTTACGCGCCATCGCCCGCAGGCGCGGCGTCAGCAGATCCCGCATGACGGTGAAACGGGCTTGCATGGTGAACGGCCTCAGCGGCCGGTCTTCGGCCAGTTGATCGAGTTCACGGGAAGGCGCGAGCCGTCTCCCCGAACGTAGAACTCGGTGCCCGCTGCGTCGGCCTCGACCGTGTCGCTGCCGCCCAGAGCGATGAGGATCTCGAAGTCCGCCTGCTCCGCGTTCATGCCCTGCGCCAGCACGGCGCGCCGAGCCGCCGCGATCGATTCCGGCGTGTTCTTTACCTGTGACAGGATCTCCGCGATGTTCACATCCAGCCCTCCGCCTTCAGGATCTTTTCGATCTCCGCCGCGACTGCGGCGAAGTCACCCGCCGCCCACTGGCGCCAGGAACCATACTCGTTCAACGTCTTCGACAGCTCCACCAGCATGCGCTGGTCCTGGCTCTTCATGGCGATAAACTGTGCGTAGCTCCGCGCCCACATTTCCCGGTAGGACTTGTAGTATGCGACCTGTGCCGGCGGCGCCGCTTGAAGCATCGTGGCGACGGCCGCCGACTTGTCAACCGCCGATCGCCACGCGGCGAACGCCGGGCTCTTTTCCGAGGCGAACTTCCCGCCCGACAAACCGAACGCCTGCTGGTCCAGGAAATGTCCCACCTCGTGGGCCGTTGTCATGAGCACGTGCGAGCCTCCCTTCGTGGCTGGCCGTACTCCGATCCGCACCGGCTCCCCGCCCCAGGTCGACACGTAGACGCCAAGGTTTCCGGCGCCGGCGCTCTGGTCGATCACCAACGGCGGAAGCTTGCCGTCGCCGTGAACCGAGTCGATCGCGATCAGCGCCTCGCGAAGATCCTTTCCGTGCGCGCCTGTCGGGGAGATCGTCAGGGCATCGCTCACCGGGGCGCCCTTGCCCGTCGGAGTCGCAGGCACGATGGTCTTCGGTGGCGGCGGCATCGGCACCGGAGGCGCCACGATCGGCGCGTTCGGCGGCAGGATCCTCGTCCCGTTCATCCACGACCACACCGAGACATCCCCGCCGCCCGCCGGGATGGTCTGCGCCTCCGCCCAGGAGCGGAAGGCGGCCCACTCCGCCATGTCGTAGCGCTTCGCCAAGTCGTCCACCGAAAGCCGGAGATCGCCGGGATCCCAACCGAACGCAGCCGCTGGGTCGTCCGCCTTCAGCTTCGGGCTGCGGACGTCCACCGGGCGGCCGTCGCCCACGTCCAGCATGCCCGTTTGCTCCATGCGCTTCAGGATCTCCGGGTGAGGCGCCCAGCCCGCCGCGGCGCCCGGAGTTGAGGCGGCCGCCGCCGCGGCCTCGTCCGCCGTGACCGGCGTCGCCATGCAGCGGCAGCCCCAGTCCCACGGCGGGAAGTGGTCCTTCCAAAACGGGTGGTCCGCCGGAAGGATGATTCCGTTCAGCGCCGCGTGGCTCGGCCGCACGCGCCCGTCGCCGAAGGTCATGTACATCCAGGACGGGAACGCGTCCCGCTGGCGGTCCATCACCTGGTACTGCGCGGCCGCGTAGGACTGAAAGCCGTGAAGGCGCATCAGCACCTCCGCCCGGCGCGTCGCCATCCCCACCTGTTTCTGCCGCGTCTCCGGATCCGCCGCATCGTCCACCAGGTACGGCGAGATCTCGCCGACGAGCTGCGCCTTCTGCGCGTTCCAATCCGCGCCCGCCGGCAGCGCCGCGATGAGATCGCGCGCCCTCTGCAGCGTGTCTGCAGCCTCGATGCCCGAGACCGTGAACGCCCGCGCCTTCAACTCGGGAAGCAGGCGATCGAACACCGAGCGGCCCAGCGCCGGCTTGCCGGCGATGAACGCCACGGCCTCGGCGTGGGGAACAGGCTGGGTGAGAATCTTCAGAGCGCCCTCCGGTATTCCTCGCGGTTGCCGCGGCCGGGGTCCCAGAACTCCGCGTTCTCGGCGCAACGCTGAAGGTGATTGAACCACGAGTCCAGGCTCAGGAGGTACGTGTGAGGCGAGATCCGAACCATCTCGATGAAGCCTGCCCGCGAGAGCCGGTAGAGCGTCAGGAACTGGCTGCCCAGACCGAGCGACTTGAGCAGCTCGCCGTTCACGCGCGCCCACGAAATGCACTCCGGCTGAAGCCGCCAGGTTCCATCGGCGGCCGGAGAGGCCCGGCACAACACGACATCCGGCGCGCGGCGCCCTGCCGGCGCCAGCGTGTAGCGGCCCGGGGCAAGCTCGATCATCCGCGCCGCGGGGTCCCCCGGGCGCTCGCTCTTCACCGCCTTGTTGCCAGCCTTCGCCATGTGAACCCCCTTCAGACCTTCAGGAACATCTGCTCCGCCGCGGCCTTGGACTTCAACCCCTCGAACCGATCCCGCGCATGCGCCGCCGGCACGCCCACGTAGAGGCCGTCCTTGCCGTCGCGGCCCACACAATCGACCAGGCCCAGCAGCGCCAGCTCTGACACGCGCGGCCGCACCGTCAACACGTCGCGGTTCATCGCGGCCGCCAGTGAGCGCGTCGTCCACGCGCCGCCGAACCGGAGCGCCGCCGCATGCACCTCCCGCCGGCTGCCCTCGACCCGCGCCTCGATGTCCGCCCAGTTCTCGTTGCGGATGTCCACCGGCTTCATGGTTCAGCCCCCGGCCCCTGCGGTCCGCCCGTTGTACGGCGCCGGCTGCGGGTCCGGGCCGACACCGCTCCCCGCGGGGGATCGGGGCGCCACGAGCCCCGTGCGACCGCGCAGCCGCCGCTTCTGCGCCGCGCGGCGGAGGTCAAAGACCAGCACCCACGCCTGCCGGGCCGAAAGCGCGGCCAGGTCCGCCGTCTTGAACTTGCTCCGCGCGATTGCGGCGGCATAGTCGGCCGGCCGCTCGATCGTGCCGGCGACTTCCCGGAGCGTCGCATCCAGTTTCGCCCGCGCCTGCCGCGCCGGGTCGAATGCCGCGCGCTCCGCCCAGTAGTCCGCGGCGGCCTCTTTGCCGGCGGTCCGCAGGAAGTGGGCAACGAGCCCCGGGTACTCCCGCTGCGTGCAGGCGGTCAGGTGCTTCCGCCCGCACGCCGCCGCCTGCGACTCGTGGCGCCAGAGCTCGAACGCTTGCGCTTCCGATAGGGCCAGCGGATCCCCAGCGGCGTCCGCCGCCGCATCGAAGTACGGGCGCCCCGCCTTCCGCCACGCCTGCGCCGCGGCCAGCACGACGTCACGCTTCTGGCGGGCGGACAGTGGCGCGCCCGCGGCACCGGATACGGCGCGGTCGATCGAGTTCATGGTGCCAGGGTGTCCCCGATAGGCTCGACCTCGGGCGTCGGCCCCGGCGCCGGGGGCGGCGGGAACCGCCCGTACTCGACGCGCAGCGTGTAGGTGGTCTCACGCTTCGCCTCCGGGCGGGCCATCATGCCGCCCACCAGCACGCCGATGGCGAGCAGCCCGATGGCCGTCTGCGCCACCGCCAGCCCACGCCACTGCGCGAGGCTCGGCCCCTTCTCTTGGCTCACTATGACTTCCATGTTCATTTCCGCGCTCCTGTTCTTTGCGCCTTTGTGTTGTCCGTCCTATGCCGCACCCCGCTTGCCGATTTCGACGCTCTCCTTGTTCGGGTCGACGAAGAACCGCTCCTCCTGGTGGCGGCGCAGGCCCAGCGTCCGCAGGTTCTCCTCGCCCATCTCGCCGGCCTCGGCCGCGGCGATGAGGCCCTGCTTGTCCGCCTCCTCCTTCGTCCGCACGTAGGCCGGCATCGTCCGCTTCAGGACGTCGACGACCTTCTCCCAGGTCATGCCTTTGATCGGCTTCAGAGTCGGCTGGCCGGTCCGGTAGCCGAGCGTGCCGTGCACCATCACGATGCTCTTGCGGCTGGCAAACAGATCCGGGTTCGCCGCGGCCCACGCCTGCACCGTCTCGAACAGGCCCGCCCAGGTCGCGGCCGTCGCCGCAATGTCCGGCTCGTACCGCTCGCGCACCCGCGCAAGCTCCTCGTTCATGCGGGCGACGGCCTCGTCGTTCCGCACGCTCGCCAGGCACATCTCGCGCACCAGCGCCTCGATGTCCTCCGCGGTCATCGCCGCCGCCTTCTTCTGGTCTGCCTTCGTCATGGTCTGTTCCTCCGTTCTACCGCTGGGTCTGTGGAATCGT
This sequence comes from uncultured Verrucomicrobiota bacterium, assembly GCA_964464305.1. Classification (GTDB taxonomy): domain Bacteria; phylum Verrucomicrobiota; class Kiritimatiellia; order PWTM01; family PWTM01; genus VGWF01. The sequence goes on along the minus strand of CAYXFW010000040.1, from coordinate 1,063 downwards.
TCGGCTCTTTCTTCGGGTTTGTTTGGTACGGCGCGTCACTCCTCCTCCGGCCACTTCACGCGTTCCTTCCGGCGCCTGTAGGCCGCCGCGAGGTGTGCCTCCGTCAGCGCCTCGCCGCGGCGCTTGGCGGCGCCCGCCGCCTGCCGCATGAGTTCGAAGAGCACGCCATACTTGCCGGGCTCGTTCACGATCCGGTGCGCGAGGCCGACCAGCGCCTCGGACGGCCGTCCGGTGAAGGAGGTGCAGATGTCCCGGGCCTCGGAGAGGTAGACGCGTTCGGGAATGGACACGGGGTCCGCGATGCGGCCGAGCAGCTGCTCCAGGTAGGTCCGCAACCAGCCGGTCTGCATCTCGTGTTCAAAGACCGGCGTCGCAATCAGCGCCACCGCGCACCGCGTCACGTCATGAAGCCGGCGGATGAACTCCAACTCCACCGGCCGGCGGTCGCTCCGCCGCGTGGGGAGCACGCGGAGCACCTCGTCCACGATCAGGATCCGCCGCGGGTGAAACGACTTCACCACACGCTCCTGCAGGTCCGCCGTCTTCCGCGCGCCGTTCACGCCCACCTTGTCGGCGATCTCCTGCATCAGCGCCCGCAGCCCGCCGTTCACCGGGCAGTCCACGTAGACCGAGCGGCCGTGGTTGTTCTGCCGGCACCACTCCTTCGAGGCCTCCGTCTTGCCCCGCCGCGAGCTGCCCGAGATCATCACGATCCGGCCGCCCTCCAGGTCCCCCGCCAGCGCGTAGTCCAGGACCTCGAACACCCGCCGCGTCACGATCGTCTCCACGAACCCGCGCGGGCCGCTCTCCTGGGCGCGGCGCCGCACGTCCCGGATCCGCGCGATGATGTTCGCGATCGACGTGGGGTACTTGCCCTGCGCCACGCGGACGATCGTCGACCAGTCCAGGTCGAAGACCTCGCACATCCGGTCCCGCGACCCGCCCATCTCCGTCCGCGCGAACGTGAACATCCACTGGATGTCGTCCCGCTCGTCCTCGGTGTAGCCGATGCAACCCGCCTGCAGGACGTTGTCCGGGATATTGATCGTGTCCCGGCTCATCG
>CAYXFW010000039.1:8897-11959 GCA_964464305.1 uncultured Verrucomicrobiota bacterium | reverse complement strand
TTGGGACTACGACGGAGGCGGTCTCGGCGACATGGGCCAGCACTATCTCGACCCGGTGCAATACCTGCTCGGCAAGGATGACACCGGCCCCGTCGAGGTCTCGGCCGACGCCCCGCAGCAGCACCCCGACGCCGCCGGCTCGTTCCATTCCATCCGCCTTCGCTACGCCGACGGCTGCGAGATCGTGCTCGACGGGCACGACGCCGGAGGCCGGCGTGTCCCCTTCCTCGAAGGGCCGAAGGGAAAGCTCTACAAGAATCTCGAGTCCGATGTGCCGGGGCTCGCGCGCATCCTCGCCGCGCTGCCCGACCCGCCGCCACGGCCGACCAACTTCTACGACTGCGTGCGCACCCGGCGCCCGTTCGCGCTGAACGAGCGCAATGCGCACCGGTCGTGCACGCTGGTCAACCTCGCCATCATCGCGTGGCGCCTCGGACGGCCCGTCCGGTGGGATCCCGCGACCGAGACCCTCATCGGCGACCCGGCGGCCTCCCGCCTCGCCTCCGTCCCCATGCGCGCCCCATGGACGATCTGACAACCAAGGACATCTTCATGAACGCTTACCGTGCGAACGCCGACATCCGCATCACCCATCCCGGGACACACGAACACACCCCCCCCCCTTGGGCAACAACACCGGCGATGCACAGGAGCGCCGCGCACGGCGGGGCGGGCCGCCCCGCCCTACCCGCTGCCCTCATGGAATCGAGGGTAGGGCCGGGCCGCCGGCCCGGCCGTGCGCCGGATCTCCGTGGCTTGCCGTGCTCCAGGTTCATCTCCGCGCTCTTCGCGGTCTTCGCGTTGAACGCCTCCGCCGGACCCGCCTCCGATCTGGCCGCGAAGATGCCGGCCGACTCGGCCGTCGCGACGGCCTCCGCGTGCGAGGCGGTCCTCGCAACCGGCGAGGCCGGGCTTCTCGAGCTCTGCGCCGCCGTCCGCCCCCCGGGGGACGAAGCCGGGCTGCCTGCGCGCTTCGCTCTGGGCAGCCTCGCGTTTCATGCCTCGCGTCCGGGAGCAGGCGCGCAGCGAATACTCTTCGCCTCCTCGGTCCTCAAGGGGCTTGCCGCCGCGTCGGACCTCGAAGTGAAGCGCTTCCTGCTCTCGCTTCTCGAACTCGCCGGCGGCGAAGGGTGCGTCGCGCCGGTGGCAGCGCTGCTGACGGATGCGGCGCTCTGCGATCCGGCCATCGCCACGCTCGAGGGCCTCGCGTCGCCTGCGGCGGACGCCGCCCTCGCCAAGGCGCTGGCCAACCCCGCCACCGCGAAGTCGGCGCCCCTGATCCTCGCCCTCGGCCGGCGCGGCGTGAAGTCCGCCGCTCCCGCCATCGCGGCCCGGGCCCGGAAGGGCGATGCCGCGGCGGACTCGGCCGCTCTTTCCGCCCTGGCGAATTTCGGACTGCCCGACACCGAGGCCCTTGTCGCCGCCCTGGCGGGCCCTGTCGACGACGCCGCGGAAACCGCGCGGCGTTCCGCACTGCGCCTTCGCTACGCCCGCCGTCTGGCCACCAACGGACCAACCAGGCCCGCCGCCGCGATCTGCCGCGAAGTCCTGGCCGGCAAGGCCGCGACCGCCACGCGCATCGACGCGTTGAACTCGCTCGCCGCGATCTCGGCGAAGGACGCCCTCGTTCCCCTCCAGGAGGCGGCGGGTTCCGTAGACCTCGATGTCGCGCGCGCCGCGCTCCGCCGGCTGGGCGGCTTCGACGATTCGTCGGTCGGCCCGTGGCTGGCCTCGCGTTTCGGCGCGGCCGATACGGACCTCAAGGCCGACATCCTCTGCGTACTCCGCATGCGGGGCGACAAGGCGGGCTCGCCTGCGGTCGATGCCGGCCTCGCGGATACGAACGAGACCGTGATCGCCGCAGCCGCGGCCGCCATCGCGCTGCTCCCGGCCGGGCGGCAGGTTCCCTCCCTCGTTGCGGCGTTGTCCGCCCACGCGGCGTCCCCCGCGCGCGCCAAGCCCATCGCCGATGCTCTGGGGAGGATTCCGGGCGACGATGCGACCGCCCGGATCGCCTCCGCGGTCGGCGACGCGGCCTCGCCCGACGCGACGAAAGCGCTGCTGCCGGTTCTCGCCGCCCGCCGCGGCGAGGTTGCGCGGACCGCCGTCCTGAAGAAGCTGGACCACGCCGACCCCGCGATCCGCGCGGCGGCAGCCCAGGCCCTCGGCGCAGCCGGTACCCCTCAGGATCTTCCGCGGCTTGTCGAGATGGCCGTTCGCTCCGCCAACCCCGAGGCGGCCGCGGCGCGCAAGGCGCTGGTCGCCATCGCGGGCGAGCTGCCCGCCGACCGTCGCGCCGGTGCCGTGCTCGGTACGTGGGCGGCCGCCGACGCCGCCACCCGCGCGAAGCTGGTATCGATCCTCGGTTCGGTGGGCGGTCGCGCCGCCATGGACAAGGTGATCGCGACTCTGGCCGACACCGACGCGTCGTTGCGCGAGGCCGCCTTGAGGTCGCTCGCCGCATGGTCCACTCCCGACGCGGTTCCGAAGTTGCTCGGCCTTGCCACCACGGCCGAACCGGCGAATCTGCGCATCGTGGCGCTCCGTGGCGCCATCCGTCTCTCGCGCGACATCACCGCCTCCGCCGCCGACCGGCTCGCGTGGATCGATGCGGCGCTGAAAGCCGCGACGCGCGCCGAGGAGAAGCGGGAGGCGGTCTCGGCCCTGGCCGAGCTGGACTCCCCCACCGCCGTCACACGCGCCGCCGCGCTGCTCGACGATCCCGATGTTCCACGCGAAGGCGCACTCGCACTCGCCCGCATGCTGGTCCCCGAGAAGCCTCGCAAGGGCTCAAAGCTGGCGGCCGGGGACATCGCCGCACTCCGCAAGGCCCTGCCGCACCTGCCGGCAGGCGACGTGAAGTCCCGCGTCGAGAAGGCACTGCCGAAGTAGGATGCGCCGTCGTGCGGCTTCAGGGCCGCGGACGGCGGATCAGCGGTTGTAGAAGTGGATGGTGCGGCCGTCGCCACCCTCAGCCCTGACGGTATTGCTCGGGGTGAAGATGTACTGGATCCGTTCGCCGTTGTAATCCACTTCAATCTTGCCGCCAGGGCCGACCGTGG
>CAYXFW010000039.1:3729-8887 GCA_964464305.1 uncultured Verrucomicrobiota bacterium | reverse complement strand
CCTGTCCGTTCGGCGCAACGTAGACGCGATAGCCCGAGTGGTTCTGAAATTCCCAGTTGGGACTCAATTCGTCCTCGCACCCGCCCGTCAGCAGGCCCACGCCTGCCCATAACAGTCCGCAGGCCATTGCCATGAGAAACCGCTTCATTGCTCCACCCCTTTTCATCACCGGCAGGAACCGCCCCTTGCTCCGAGCGGACACCGTTCCTCTGCTTCGTTCCCGGCAGGTGCCCGTTTCTGCGGAAATGCTATTCCAACGAACCCACACTGCAAGAAGAAAGCCACTTGCACCGTGGGCCGACGTGGGACATTCCGAGCACGGTCGTCACAAGTACCGGCGACGGCGATCACGATGCGGGCCCGGATCGGGACCGCGGCCTGCGGTCACCGCCCGCTCAGAGACCTACGGGGCGGACGGTGCGCCATCGAGTGCGCGGATCGGGAATTCCGTCGACGGACTGTGTTGTGATCGCAGGATCGTTTCGAGACGTGCAAGGAGTTCCGGATTCTGCACGGCGACATCGGTGGACTCCGCGGGGTCGGTCGCGAGATTGTAGAGCTCCGTCACCGGCGCCGGCGGCGGCCGCTTCCCCTTGGGCTGCAGATTCTGTCGGACCGCCTTCCACGGGCCCTGCCAGACGGCCTGCTGGCCGCCGTAGCTGGCGAATTCGCGGTACAGGAACGCACGCGCGGGCTGCGCCTGACCGAGCAACGTGGGGAGAAGGCTCACACCGTCGGCGGCGGCCGGAAGATCCTTCGCGCCGCCCGCCACCTCGAGGAATGTCGGCATCCAGTCTTCGAAGCCGCTGACGAAGTCCGTGACGCGCCCCGCCGGGATGCGGCCGGGCCATCGCGCGATGCACGGCACGCGGATGCCACCCTCGTAGAGCGAGCCCTTGCGACCTCGCAGCCCGCCTGCGGAGTTGAAGAAGCCGGTGTCCACGCCGCCCACATCGTGCGTCGGGCCGTTGTCGGACGAGAAGACCACGAGCGTGTCCCTGTCCAGCCCCAGTTCGCGCAGCGTCGCAAGCACCTCGCCGACCTGCGTGTCGAGATGGGTGATGAAGGCCGCGTAGGCCGCGTGCGGCGTACGGTGCGGTGTGTAGCCCTTGCCCCCGGCATACGGCGGATCGTCCCCGAGTTTGCCTTCGTAGGCCTTCACCCCGGCGTCGGGAACCATCAATGCGAGGTGCGGGATGATGTTAGGGTAATAGAAGAAGAACGGGCGGTCCTTGTTCGCATGCAGGAACGCAAGGGCTTTCTCGTGAATCCGGTCGGGCGCGTAGTCGGTGCCCTTGAACGCGGCGTAGGCGCCGGGATCGTTGGGATCGGCGTCCGCCGGGAACTTCGCATGGCCGGAAATCGGCGGGACGTTCTTCAGCGGGAACTCGCGGCCATCATCGCGTAGAAAAGCCGGGTAAAGCGAATGCGCATGGGCCTGGCAGATGTAGCCGAAGAGGTGGTCGAAGCCCTGCGTCAGAGGATCGCCCGTTCCCCCGACGGTACCCAACCCCCACTTCCCGAAGGCGCCCGTCGCGAAGCCGCGCGCCTTGAGAAGCTCGGCCATCGTGACGGCGTCCGCCGGGATGTCGAGCTGTCCCTCCCGGTCCTTGCCCACGCTGCGGTTGTCGCGGATGAACGCATGCCCCGGGTGGCGGCCGGTCATCAGCACGCAGCGCGACGGCGCGCACACCGCGTTCCCGCTGTAGTGCCGCGTGAAGCGCAGTCCCTCCGCCGCCATGCGGTCCAGGTTCGGCGTGCGGATCTTCTGCTGGCCGTAACAGCCCACTTCGCCGTAGCCAAGATCGTCCGCAAGGATGAAGACCAGGTTCGGCATCCGCGCGGAGGCGGACACGGCCGCGCCGAGCGCGGCGGCGGCAAGAATCGTGCCATGCGTATTCATGGACTCATCCTACGCCCGCCCGGGCGTCCGAAACGAGTCCGAATCGCAAACGCCCCGCGGTTGACTGGCCTGTGATTCGGTGTCTCGATGAAGAGCCTGACCATCCGCATGGATGACACCGCCCACCGGGACACCCCCTCCGTCCATTGGCCGCGGTCAGTCCGGCGTGCCGCGCCGGAAAAGGACGGGGCGGTCGAAGGGAAGCGTGTGCACCTCGGGACCCGCGGCGGGGCGCTCGGCGATCATGAACCACTTTCCCGGATCGGTGCCGAATCCGGAGAGCGTCTTTGTGCCGGTCTTCGTCGGACCCTCGACGGCGTTCGCGATGAGGAAGTTCGGCGTGCGTTCGACCCGGTACAGCGACCGGCCCTCGGCGCCCTTGCCGTTCCCTCCGTGTCCGAAGATGCGGATGCGGTCGGAATCGCGCACCCAGACCACGGGCGAGTTGCCTTCGTATTTCATCCCGAAGAACGACACGTTTCGCGCGCCCCGGATCTCGACCGCCGCATCGCTGACGACGTGTTGCGGGCTCAGTTGGTAGATGGAAAGCGGCCCGGCCGCGCCATTGACAAGCAGGTGGCGGTATCCTGGCGCCTGCGGGTACTCTCCGCCCTCGAAGATGTTGTACCAGCGGCCACCCCCATGCCCGGTGACGAGAATGGACGCCGTCACACGCGCCGCGGGCGCTTCGCCGCGCTTGAGCGGCGTCGCATACAGCGGGGCGTGCAGGAAGAGGACGCCACGCACGACGGACTTCGCGCCGCTCCGCCAGTGCAGACAGCTCGCCCCATCGAGATTGCGCGGCGCCCACAACCCGCAGTTCGCGAGGATCGCGTCGCCCGCCGCGTCGTCCGCGCTGCGTACGATGGGCATCGGATTCGCCGGATCGGCGAAGGCGCCCTCGGGACCGGTTGCGACAAGGATGGACAGGTGCTGCGCCGCGCCGACCAGCCGCGTCCCCGGGCGCAAATCGATCGGCCGGGTGATGCGGTAGTAGCCCTTCGGCAGGAAGACAACGTCCGCCGCGTTCACAGCCCGCTGCAGGGGCTCCGTGTCGTCGGCACGTCCATCGCCCTTGGCGCCGTAGGGCGCGTCCTTGACGCTCACGGCACCCGGCAGCTCGCGGTGCGGGAAGGCGGCCGGCCACAGGTGGCGCGACTGAAGATCGGCCGGCGGAGTCCCCGCGGCCGTGCGGACCTCCGGCGTCTCGCGTCGCCCGCCGTCGATCCAGACGGGGAAACGGTACGCCGAAGCCCCGGGCTTGCCGCCCGTGCCCGAGGGCGCCGCGGGACCCCGCGCAAACTCCCGGACGTGCGTCCACCCGTCGGGCCGCGCCGCAAGGGAAAACCCGTCCGCCGGGTTCGTGGCGATCACGCCCGCGCCGCGGACGTACACGTTGTTGAGATAGAGGCTGCGCGTGCTCCGAATGGCGGGTACGCGCGCGGGCGCCGGGCCCACGTCGATCGTGCTGTCGACCAGGCACACCTGCCCCTGCATCGGCTGATTGGGCGCCTGCAGGAAGAGCTTCCCGTCACCGCCCGATGCCTCGACCGCCGGGCCCGCACAACGGCTGGCGTCGATTCGGAGGCCCGCGGCGACGAGCGTCTGGCGGCCGCTGTAGCGAATCGCGGAGACGGTCTGCGAGGCGAGCGTGAAGCCCGTGATGACCGGCGTCGGCTGCGACGTGCGAAAGTCGAGGCCGTAGCGCCCTCCGACAATCGTCACGCCCGCGCTGCTGCCGCCGGACCCGATGCCGCCCTCGATGCCGGCGAAGCCGTGCGTCGCATCGATCCGGCAGTCCTCGATGGCGGATCCCTCGGCCGCCTGGTGCCAAACCGCGACGGCGCCCGGGTTCCCCTCGCCGATGACGATCTCGAGGTTCACCAGGCGCTGGTTCATCGAGATGTTCGGCTGGTCCTCGTCGACGCCCCGGCCGTCGGTCACCTTGCCGTCCGTCGTCGGATTCGCATAGCCGCGCGCCCAGAAGTGCACCACGTGGCGCGGGTGGTCGGGATCGCCGAAACCCGGCGAGTTCGGCGCGAGCAGGAGGCGCGGCCGCGACGCCCCTGCGCGCGAGCCCTCGATCACGCATGGGTGATAGAAGGCCCCGAAGACCCGGCCGTTCTTGCGCCGGTAGAGCTGGCGGACGCACGAGAGCGTGTCGGAGACCCGGTACGTTCCGGGCGGGAAGAAGCAGACCATTTGGTGGTCGCGCGCGAAGTCGATCGCCTTCTGGAGCGCCACCGTGCAGTCCGCGGCTCCCGTGGAATCCGCCCCGAACGGCGGCTTCGTGACGTCGACAAATCCTGCCGCGGCCGATGGCTGCGCCGCGACGGCTTCCGGAACCTCGAGTGCGACCCCGTCGACAAAGGGCTCCAGAATCGTGCCGTGCGCATGGCGCAGATAGTCCGGCGGGGGCTCCGCCGCCGCGCACGCACCCGCCAGCACGCCCACGATCAAGATCCACGACAGCATCTTCATTTCGTCTACCACCCTCGGCTCGCGCCGCCGCCGCCGGACGAGCCGCCGCCGAAGCTGCTGCTGGAGCTGCCGGACGAGGAACTGCTGCGGGACGACCCGCCCGCTGACCCCGACGAGCCGCCGCCGCGGCCCGTCTTCTTGGCGAACATGCCGAGCAGGACGATGGCCACGACGAAGACGAGAAACACGATGGCGCCGGTGGGCACCCCGCCGGCGGTCCCGCCGTCCGGCGCGGAGGCTTCCGCAACCACCGTCGTGAAGGCCGGAACCACGTTCGTCAGGACGGACAGCGTATCGCCCGCGATCCGCGCAGCCACCGCCTGCGCGGCGCGGGAAAGTCCTTCGCCATGGCGCCCCTCGCGGAACAGGGGGACGGCCGCCTCGTCGAGAATGCGTCCCGCGGCGGCATCGGGCAGGACGGCCTCGAGTCCATAGCCGACTTCGATCCGGGCGCGCCGGTCGTCGATCGCGGCGAGGATCAGAACCCCGTTGTCCTTCCCCTTCTTCCCGATGCCCCACGTCTCGAACAGGCGGACCGCGAAATCGTCGACCTCGCCTCCGTCGAGCGTCCGCAACGCGACGACCGCAATCTCCGCCCCGGTACGCGCATCCACCTCCAGCAGCCAGTTCTCCAGGGCCGCCCTCTCCTCCGGCGCGAACACGCCCGCGAAGTCGCTGACGCGGCCATGGGGCTGCAGGGTCTTGAGGAGTTCATCCGGCCCCGCGCACACGGCCGCAGCCCACAGGACCGCCAGTCCGATCGCTCCCCCCGCG
>CAYXFW010000039.1:0-3719 GCA_964464305.1 uncultured Verrucomicrobiota bacterium | reverse complement strand
GGGATGTCCGCCGTTCGATGCTCGATGCAGGGTGTTCGCCGCTCTACTCCGTCTTCCCGCCCTCGCCACCCTTCGTTGCCCCCGGCGTGTCGCCGGGGACCTGTACACCGCCCGCGGGGTCGAGGAGTACGTCCGCTTCGACATCGCCGGGCCGATCATCTGACCGGATCGCCCAGGCGTCAAGGAAGACGGAAGATGGAAAACTACTGCGGTGTCACGTCCTGATTTCCGTTTGACACTCTTTCGTCTTCCGTTTTCCGTTTTCCGTCTTCCGTTCCCCTTCTCTGCGGCACGTAGCGACCGTTCGGCAGGCGCTCCAGATTCGCCCTCGCGGCGAAGCGCTCCCATGTGCGGTCCGGTTCCTTGTGAAATCTCGGCCCCCCCTTGAAGCCGGGCACCTGCATGCTCTGGATCCACGCGGAGATCTGGCGCGAGATGTCGCAACAGAGGATGCGGACATCCTCGCACGCCCGCGGATCGGCGTACGCGAGATCTTCTGCATGGTAGATCTGCGACCGGACCTCGCCCGCGGATCCCTTGGCATAGAAGAGGAACTGGACCAGGTCCTGTGTCGATCCGCGTTCGTGGCCCTCGGCGATGTTGGAGGGCACGGAGACCGCGGCCCGCTGGATCTGGTCACAGAGTCCCGGATCGCTGCGAAACGGCGGCCTGCGGGTCAGGGCATAGACTCGCCGGGCAAGCTCGCGGCCGGCCTGCCAGACGGGCAGTTCTTCGAAGGTCTTCATCGCAGGTCCTTTCAGAAACGGAACACGGAAGACGGAAAACGGAAGATGCGCGCCCGCACAACCCCGTTCCGCCCCTGCGTCCTATTCACAGGAAGGAACCGGCCGCCGGGATTTCCAACTTTTCCGTCTTCCGTCTTCCGTCCGCTTGCCCGCGACGACCGGACCATGCTATCTCTGGTCCCGGTGTCGGCCCGAGGCGGCGCCAGAGAGGTGCGCCATGAAATTCGGAGTCATCGCAGTTCTGGCCCTTGCCCGCGCGGCGGCCGGCCTGGACTTCATCGACACGTCGATCGAGAACGCATCCCCCCTGTGGTACGAGACGGACACGAACGGGGTCATCCAGGTCCACCTGAACTACGACCACGAGCGCGAGTCCCCGAACCGTGCGGCCGGGCATATCCACTTCCTACTGCACGCGAAGCCGGGCACGCGGCTGACGCTGGAGTTCCGCAATCTGGACAACGTCTGGAACGGCCGGTCCGGCTCCGTGGCGAAGGAACTGAAGGCGGTGATGGTCTCCGAGAACGGCCGCGACTGGAAGGGCATGGACACCCAGACGCTGCCCGGCAACCGGATCCAACTGGCCCTCGACATGCCCGGGCCGCGCCTCTATGTCGCGCGGCTGGAGCCCTACCGGATCTCCGACCTCGACCGGTTGCTGGAGTCCATCCGGCCGAATCCCCTCGTGGGTATCGAGACGATCGGCAAGACGGCTGGCGGCCGCAGCCTCGAGATCGTGCGCGTCGGCCGGCCCGACGCGCCCCACCGGGTCTTCATCCGCGCCCGGGCACATCCGTGGGAAAGCGGCGGCAACTGGGTCGTACAGGGCCTCATTCAAAGGCTTCTGAAGGACGACGAGGCCGCGCGGAAGTTCCTCGCGCACGGCTGTGTGTACGTCCTCCCCATGGCCAACAAGGACGGGGTCGCGCGCGGCATGACCCGGTTCAACCTCCGCGGCAAGGACCTCAACCGGAACTGGGACAAGCCCGCCGATCCGGAGCTCGCGCCGGAAAATCATGTGCTGGAGGCGTGGCTCGACGGCATGGTCCGCGCCGGCCGCCGCCCCAATCTCGCGCTCGAATTGCACAACGACGGCACGGGCCTGCTGCACATCAGCCGGCCGAACGTCCCGGGGCTCGATCAATATCTCGCCAACATGAGAACCTTCGAGTCCCTCCTCCGCAAGCACACATGGTTCACCGAGGGCAGCACGAAGGCCACGTTCCACAATCCGGGCACGCTGGGTGACGGCTGGCTTGAACGGTTTGGGATCGAAGCGGCAGTTCTTGAGTTCAACGCCAACTGGATCGCCGGTCTCAAGGACCACCCCTACGGCCGCCACTGGGAATCCCTCGGCGCAAAACTTGTGACGGTCTTTGAGGACTACTTCACCGCCCCGGCCACGATCACTACGGCGCCCGAGCAGAAGTAGACGGCCCTGCGCCTCACCGGAGCGGAAGCGCCAGCGTACCCGGAAGGAGCACCGGCCTCGCTGCCCGAACAGCAGACTCTATGGCCGCACGGTGAATGTGTAGTGGCCGGAACCGACCTTGAAGGCCATGCGGTCGCAATCGGAGGGGGACTCGGGGACCGGGGACGCGACATTTGCAGCGCCCGGCTTTGCGGGCAGATAAACCGTCGCCATCGTGTTGACCGGGACCTCGACCTCGAGCGAGAACACGCCGTCCCTCTTCGTCCACCGGCTGCGGATCATCCCGTAGGGCGAGTCGTGCTCGGCCTTCACCCAGTCGAGTCCCTCGACGGGGTCGGGGCGGATGACGAACTCCTTGAACGCGACCGCCGCGGGTGCGATGCGTTCCGCGACCGGCGACACCGACGGCGCGAGCCGGATGCCGCCGAGGTATTGGTAGAACCACGCCGAGACGTCGCCGAACATGATGTGGTTCCGCGAGGCGCCCTCGCCCCAGTCCTCCCAGAACGTCGTCGCCCCGCGCTTGAACCACGCACCATACGACGGCGGGTCTTCCTTCGACGCCATCGCGAAGGCGAGGTCGCTGCGGCCCGCATCGCTGAGCGCGCGAAACACGTACTTCGAACCGAGGATCCCGAAGTCCGGATGACCGCCGGCCGCCTGCACGGCCTCGACGAGCTTCGCCTCGGACACTGCGCGCTTGGCGGGCGCGACAAGGCCCTGGTGAAGCGCGCAACCTTGCGCGGTCTGGCTGCCGATGGACCACACACCGCCGCCCTTGTAGATCCGCTTCGCATACGCATCCCGGATGGAGGCCGCGAGCGCGGCATACTTGACCGCATCGTCCCTCTTCCCGAGCACCTCCGCGGCGCGCGCCACGATCTGCGCATCGAGGAAGTAGTAACCCGTCGAGGTCACTTCGACCGGCGTCTTCGCCTTGACCGGGATCCAGTCGCCGAGTCCGTGCGACGCGATCCCGTCCGTTGCCCTGGAGGTCACGTAGTCCACGTAGCGGCGCATCGGCTCGTAGGCGGCCCCGAGCGTTCGCGCGTCGCCCTGATAGCAGTAGAGCATCCACGGGACAATCACGAGCGCACTGTCCCACGCCGGCCCGTTGCCCCACGTGTATCCCCAGCCGCTGGTCGGAATGATCGCCGCGACGTTCCCGTCCGCCCGCTGTTCGTCGGCGATGTCGCCGATCCACTTCGCATAGGCCGCCGTGTTCTGGAAATTGTACTGCGCCAGCTCGGACGCGAGCGACGCATCGCCGGTCCAGCCGTTCTTCTCGCGATGCGGACAATCCGTCGGATAGCCGTCCGCAAAGTTGCCGCGGTACGCCCACAGGATGGCGTTCTGCAGCCGGTTGAGCAGGTCGCTGCTGCACTCGAACCGGCCGGCATCCTGAAAATCGGTGTGCACGACGCACGCAACGACCGTGGCGGCGGATGGCGCCCGCGTGAGACCCGAGATTTCCGCGTACTGGAAGCCGTTGTAGGTGAAACGCGGCTCGTAAACCTGCTCCGCGCTGTCGTCGCAAACGA
>CAYXFW010000038.1:0-12044 GCA_964464305.1 uncultured Verrucomicrobiota bacterium | reverse complement strand
GCCGCCGGGGAATCGTGGCTCGCCGCGCTCCCGACGCCCACGCTGACCGCGTACTACGAGTTCCTCGAGATCGAGGATTTCTACTTCAATTTCGGGTTGGGAAAATCGTTCGGGGTTGCTGAGACGCTCTCCCTCGCCCTCGGCGCCTCCGTCGGCTACGGGATGAAGGACTACAACGCCTATTTCTTCGACGCCTCCGAGTTCGTGCCCGAAGGTGCGGCGTACGAGCCCGTCGACAGTGACGCATTCAACGACCTGAACGTCACGGCCTGCCTCACGTGGCAGGCGACAGAGACCGTGTCGCTTTCCCTGATGGCCCAGTACACCGCCCTGATCGAGGATCCCGTGAAGTCCGCCGCCGCGCTCCGTTTCGGCGACGACGCATGGTTCATCGGCGGCGTCAAGGCCGCCTGGGCGTTCTGAGCTGAAGCGATGCGGGTGGACCGCGCGCCCGCGGAGCGGTCGCGCCACCGACTCCCGGGCGCCAGAGTACTTGCCCGCGGCCGGCCGGGCGTTCATCATGAGGGCTCGCAGCATGAGGTGGACCATGACGACTGCCCTTCGAACCGCCGTCCTCGCGTCGCTTGCCGCTGTCCTGACGGCGCCCGCCGGGGAACTCGTCCGCTCGCCGGAGCGCGACCTGCCCGTGATTCACGATGTCGACGTGGTCGTCGTGGGCGGCGCATCCGCCGGCGTGGCGGCGGCGGCCGAGGCGGCGAAGGCCGGCGCCAGGGTCTTTCTCGCGACCCCGTATCCCTACCTGGGCGACGACCTGTGCGCGACCTACCGCCTGTGGCTGGAACCGGGCGAAACGCCGCGCAGCGACCTGGTGCGTGCGCTGTTCGCCGTCGAGCCGGAGCGGCCGGAGGGGAAGGGGCTGAAGCTGACCTACACCGCGGACCGGGACACGAGCTTGAAGCACGCCGACACCACGCCGCCGTCGCGGCTTTCGGACGGGCGGATGGAGAGCGCCCCGAAGGACAGCGTCCAATTCGATGGCGAGGTGATTCTCACCGCCGACCTCGGCGCGCGTCAGCGCATTTCGCGGGCATCGGTGATGGCCTACCAGCGGGCTGGCGACTTCGTCGTGGGGGCAGTGGAGGTTTCCGTCAGCGATGACGGCACGACCTGGTCGAAGCCGGTCCGCGCGACGAACGCGGACGATTCGTCCGGGTTCGAGGAGTCCGCCGTCGGCATCGGCGCGGATTTGGATGTTGAAGCGCGCCATGTCCGTTTCGCGGTGCACCCCGCGGCCGGGGCGGCGCGGATGTTGCTTGCCGAGCTTGTCGTCGAGAGCCCGCCCGCGCCGGGCGAGGCCGCAGGCCCGGCCGCGCCGCAGGCCGCCCGGCCGTTGCATGTGAAGAAGATGCTCGATGAGGTCCTCATCGGTGCGGGCGTGCCGTTCCTGCTCCACTGCCACGTCGTCGACGTTCTGCGCGACGGCAAGGGCGGCTTGGCGGGGGTTGTGATCGCCAATCGTTCCGGCCGTCAGGCCGTGAGGGCGAAGGTCGTGATCGACGCGACGCCCAGAGCGACGGTCGCGCGGCTGGCCGGCGCCGCCTTCCGTCCGTTTCCGGCAGGCTCCCAAGTGTTCCGGCGCGCTGTGATCGGGGGAGAGGCGGTCGAAGGGCCCGGCGTGAAGGCGGTCGCCCGCACGAGCCGGCCCGTTGTGCGCGGGGAGAATCGTCGTCGCCTGCCGGTGATCGAATACGACATCACGGTCCCGATGAAGGACGGATCGTTCGCGTCGTTCGCGGCGGCCGAACAGATCGCCCGCGACCGGACCTGGACGAAGGATCTGCGGGATTCCTCGGACACGCTTTTCCTGCTTCCGCCGGATCCCGTTGTCGCGCGCGCCTCCGCGTCCGGCGCGTGGCCCGGCGCGGAAACCGCGGCGCTCGACGCCTTGCAGCCGCGGGGCGTCGACCGCCTCTGGGTCCTGGGGGGCTGTGCGGACGTATCCCGCGAGGCGGCGGCCGCCCTGCTGCGTCCCCATGAGTTCATCGAGCTTGGCGCGCGGCTGGGTCGCGAGGTCGGGGCGGGAGCGAAGGCCCTGCCGACTGTGGCGGGCGCCGTCGTGGCGGCCGGCGACCCGGCGCCGGCCGGCGGCCCGGAGGTGCGCGAGATGGCCCGGGGTGCGAACCCGCGGCTCGCGGGTCTTCCGGTCGTGAAGGAGGCGGCTCGCGGCCTGCCGGTGGACGCCGAGTACGATGTCGTCGTGGTCGGCGGCGGAACGGGCGGCGCGCCCGCGGGGATCGGCGCGGCCCGGCAGGGGTCGAAAGTCCTCGTGATCGAGTCCATCCATGGTCTGGGCGGGGTCGGCACATGGGGCCAGATCGCGACGTACTACGACGGCTACCGGCTCGGGTTCTGCGAGGAAATCGACAAGGGGGTCATGGCCATCGGGGGCGTGGAGAAGGGCCTCGGCCACACCTGGAATGTCGAGCACAAGAGCGAATGGCTGCGCCGGGAGATCCGCAAAGCCGGGGGCGAAGTGTGGTTCGGTGCGATCGGGTGCGGGACGCTGGTGCAAACCGGCCGGGTGTGCGGCGTGGTGGTCGCGACGCCGCAGGGACGGATCGTTGTGCGGGCGAAGGCGGTGATCGACGGGACCGGAAATGCGGACGTCGCCGCGGCGGCGGGGGCGGAGTGCGCGGTCACCGACGAGGCGGAGATCGCGGTGCAGGGCACGGGCCTCCCGCCCCGGAGCCTGTCGCGGCAGTACATCAACACCGACTACACCTACGTCGACGAAACCGACATCTTCGACATCTGGCGCGCCTTCGTCGTCGGGCGCGAGCTGTTCGAAAAGGCCTACGACCAGGGACGGCTGATCGACACGCGCGAGCGGCGGCACATCGTCGGCGACGTGATCGTGACGCCGACCGACCTGTTCCTCGACCGGACCTGGCCGGACACGATCGCGCTCGCGCGAAGCAATTTCGACAGCCATGGCTACACGACGCATCCGATCTTCTCGCTCCGGCCCCCGGACAAGAGCAGCCTGACGGTCAACGTTCCGTATCGCGCGCTCCTGCCGCGCGGCCTGGACCGGCTGCTCGTGATCGGGCTCGGCATCAGCGCGCACCGCGACTCGTTGCCGATCCTCCGCATGCAGCCCGACATTCAGAACCATGGCTATGCGGCCGGCGTTGCGGCCTCCTGGATGGCGGCGCGGGGTGTCACCTCCCGCGCACTCGACATCCGCGCGCTACAGGCCCACCTGGCGGGAGTCGGCATCCTCCCGGCGGCCGCGATGAAGTACGAGGACAACCTGCCGCTGTCCGACGACCGCATCCAGTGGGCCGTCAACGCGCTGCCCGAGGCCTGGACCGGCCTGGAGATCGTGCTTGCGCACACCAACGCCGCGATGCCGAAGCTGCGCGAGGCCCTCCTCAGCTCGACCGACGCCACGGCGCGGCGGATCTATGCCCAGACGCTCGGGATGCTCGGCGACCCGGCGGGCGCGGAGATCCTTGCGAGTGCCGTTCGGGCCGGCGACCTCTCGGGAGGATGGGACTTCAAAGGGATGGGCCAGTTCGGCGCGAACCTGAGCGAGACCGACTCGCAGATGATCGCGCTCGGCCGGACGCGCGCCGCCTGTGCGCTCGAGCCGCTTCTCGAAAAGGCGGCGCAGCTGGATGCGTCCGCCCCGTTCTCCCACCATCGCGCGATCGCGCTTGCCCTCGAGGCGCTCGGCGACCCCCGGGCCGCGCCAATTCTCGCCGGCCTGCTCCGCAAGGAAGGGATGAGCGGCCATGCGATTCCCAGCATCGGCGACGCGAAGGCCAGGAAGTTCTCCGGAGGCACCGACACGCAGGTGCGGCGCGATGCCCTCCGCGAAATCGGTCTCGCCCGCGCCCTGTACCGCTGCGGCGACCATGAGGGCCTCGGCGAATCGATTCTCAAAGCCTACACGGCGGATCTCCACGGCCACTACGCCCGCCACGCCCAGGCCGTGCTCTCCACCAAGAAGCCGAAATAGGTCGCCCATGCCCGGAGCCGACACCATGCCGGTCATCCTTCTGCCGGGGATGGGCGCGGACAACGAGGTGTTCAGCCGGCAGATGGAGGAGATCCCCGGGGTGGTGATCCCGGGGTGGCTTGCGCCCCGGGAGAGCGAATCCCTCCCGGCCTACGCGGCCAGACTGGCCGTGGCCGTGGACCCTGGCCGGCCCTGTTACATCGGGGGCGCCTCATTTGGCGGGTTCGTCGCTCTCGAAATGATCCCGCACCTCGACGTGCGCGGATGCATCCTCGTCGGCAGCGTGCGATCGTCGCGCGAACTTCCAGGCGCGCTACGGGTCCTGCGACCCGCCGCGCGCGCCGCGCGTGTGCTGCCGTTTGAGATCCTGCAGGCGGTTGGGAGGATTCTGTTCGCCTCCGTACATCCCGACGCCGGATCCGATGTGGCCGTCCTGCTCGATCAGATGTCCCGGTCCGACGCCGCGTTCCTCCGCTGGGCGTGCCGCGCGGTGATTGAGTGGGATGGACCCGCGGAGCCGGCCGGCGCTCCCATTCACCAGATCCACGGCGCTGCCGACCGGATCCTTCCGCCTTCGCGGACACGGCCGGACTGCATCGTGCCGGGCGCCGGTCACGCGCTGTCGGTGTCTCATCCGGAAGAGGTGACCCGGTTCCTGCGCAAAGTCCTGGCAGCATCCGAACCTGAAACCTGAAACTTGGAACTTGGAACTTGGAACGCCGCTTCCCGTCCTCCGGGGCCGGTGTGTCACCCGAACACGACGGTCCGGTTTCCGTGGACCAGGATGCGGTGCTCGATATGGGCGCGGATGGCGCGGGCGAGGACGACCTTTTCGTTGTCGCGGCCCTTGCGGATCATGTCCTCGACGGTGTCCTTGTGCGACACGCGGATGATGTCCTGCTCGAGGATCGGCCCGCGGTCCAGTTCGGCGGTCACGTAGTGGCTCGTCGCGCCGATGATCTTCACCCCACGCTCGTGCGCCGCATGGTAGGGCTTCGCGCCGGCGAAGGCCGGCAGGAACGAATGGTGGATATTGATGATCCGGTTCGGATAGTGGCGGATGAAGTCCGCGCTGACGATCTGCATGTAG
The DNA here is from genome assembly GCA_964464305.1 of uncultured Verrucomicrobiota bacterium. Taxonomy (GTDB): domain Bacteria; phylum Verrucomicrobiota; class Kiritimatiellia; order PWTM01; family PWTM01; genus VGWF01. Next base: position 6,969 of record CAYXFW010000038.1, on the reverse strand, counting down.
CGCGCGAGCACGACGAAATCGATGCGCTGATCCCGCAGCAGCTCCAGCTCGCGCGCTTCCTGCGAGGCCTTGGTTTCGGCGGCGATCGGGAAGACGTGAAACGGGATGCCGAACCGTTCCGCCACCGGGCGCAACGCGTCGTGGTTCGCGACGACGACCGGGATGTCCACGGCCCATTCGCCGGCCTGGTGCCGGGCGAGGATGTCGTAAACGCAGTGCGACTCGCGCGTGACAAAGAGGGCCATGCGCTGCCGCTGGGCGGCGAGGGACAATTTCCACGACATGTCGAAGGCGCGGGCGACGGGGCCAAACGCGTCGGCGAAGGCTTCGGGGGCCACGGCAAACCCGTCCAACTCGAACTCGACGCGCATGAAGAAGGCGGCCTCGTCGCGCGCCACGTGCTGTTCGAGCGCGACAATGTTGCCGTGACGGTCGGCGATGAAGCGGGTGACGGCTGCGACGATGCCCTGGCGGTCGGGACACGACGCCAGAAGCACTGCGGTGGGAACGGCCCCGGTCATACTCCCTGCCGGGCGACGGCCTGGTTGGTCTGGGCGGCCTCGTGCCAACGGACGATATCGCCGAGGATCTGGAGGGATTCGACAAGAACGGGGTCCTTGGCCGCGTCCTTCTCGTCCGAGTCCTTTCCGGCGGGTCCGCCCGCCCGCTGGGCATCGTCCAGTTCCTTGTCGGCGCGGGCGATCGCCACGCGTTCGTCCACGTTCAGGGAGATGGTCTCGGAGTTCATCCGCGTGCCCAGCCGCGCGATGAGTTCGTCGCGGATTCGGAACGCCGAGTTGGCCGCACGCCGCTTTGCCGAGCGCTCGCGCAGCACGTCGAGGGGCGGGATCTGGTCGGAAAGGACGGCGTAGAACGCGGGATCGACCACGGTCCACGGGAGGGCGTGGGGGAGGAATTCCTCGCCGATCTCCATGGTGTCGAAGAACGACGGCACGACGATGTCCGGGGCGACGCCTTTCATCTGGGTCGAGCCGCCGGCGATGCGGTAGAAGCTGGCGGTCGTGACCTTGAAGGAGCCGAGGGACTCGTCGCGGTTGTCCAGGGGAAGCAGGGTCTGCACGGTGCCCTTGCCGTGCGTCTTGCGGTCCCCGATGACCACCGCGCGGCCGAAGTCCTGCAGCGCGGCGCTGACGATCTCGGAGGCGGAGGCGCTCATGCGGCTGACGAGAACCACCAGCGGGCCGTCGTAGACCTGCTCCGGATCGGGATCGCTGAGGACCTGCACGTTGCGCGAATCGCGCGCTTGGACGATCGGGCCGCTCTTGATGAAGAGACCGGCGATCTCGATCGCGTCGGGCAGCGATCCGCCGCCGTTGTTGCGCAGGTCGAGGGCGACACCCTCGACGCCCTCCCGCTTGAGATCCTCCAGGAGCCGACGCACATCCGCAGCGCTCCGGCGGGGCTCGCCGCTCTTGGACTTGAAGTCCGAGTAGAATTCCGGAAGCGTGAGCACGCCCAGCTTGTGCTTCCGTCCGTCGCCGTCGTCGATCTCCTGGACCTTGCTCTTGGCGGCCTGTTCCTCGAGTTTAACCTCCTGGCGCACGAGACGAACGGTCCTTTCCGACGCACCCGAGACATCGGAGGCGGGCCAATAGACCAGGGTGACCTTCGAATCCTTGGCGCCGCGAATGAGCCGGACGACCTTGTACAGGGGCCAGTGGAGTGTCTCCACCGGGTCGGCATCGCCCTGGCCGACGGCGACGATCCGGTCGCCGACCTTGAGCGTGCCGTCGCGCTCGGCGGGGCCGCCGGGGATCAGGCGCTCGATCTTCGCCGCGCCGTCCTCGCTGCTGAGCTGCGCCCCGATGCCGACGAGCGAGAGGCGCATCGAGATGTCGAAGTCCTCCGTGCGGGACGCGGTCATGTACTCCGAGTGCGGATCGTAGGCCTGCGTGAACGCGGAGAGGAACCGGTCGATGACCATGTCCTCGTCGCTGTCCTCCAGCGCGGTCTGAAACTGCTTGTAGCGCTTCCGGATGAAGTCCTCGGGAGTCAGGTGGAGATCCTTGCGGTCTCCATCGGCCTGGATGATGTCCTTCTCGAGGTTCTTTTCCGGCTTCGCATCCGCACCTTGTGCCGGCTTTCCGGAGGCATCGGGGGCGGACGGGGCATCCTTCGAAGCCTTGCCCGTCTCCGGGGTTTTCGGATCCTTGGCGGGAGCGGCCTTGGCCGCGGGTGTGGTGGCCTCCGTCGCCTTTGCCATCTCCACGGCGACGAGCCGTCCGACGTACTCGTTCTTGATCTTCCGGCGCCAGAGATCGTCCCATGCGGCCTCGTCGGCCGCGCGAGCGGCATCCTTGCGCTTCCAGGGGTAGACCTCGCGATCCTTGACGTTGAACCCCTGCTTCAGGACCGTTTCGACGAATGCCATGCGGTTGCGGACCCGTTCCAGGAAACGGTCGTTGACCTTGAAGGCGAACGAGAGGTCGCCGTCCTTGAGCATGTCGTCGATGTTGCCGGCGTCGCGCCGGAACTCGTCGATGTCGGAGGCCAGGAAGTGGGTCCGGTCGAAATCGACGGCGTCGAGATAGAGGTCGAGCGCCCGCGCCGCCATCGTGTCGTCGAGATCGTGATGGTGCAGGTGGGCGCGCGGGAGCATCAGCCCGAGAATGCGGGCCGCCTTCTGCCCGGTGGCGAGGACCTCGGCATCGGACTTCCCCGTCGCGGCCCCGTTCTTCTCCGGGCTGGCGACGCCCAGCACGCCGGCGGCCAGGGCGCCGGTGACGGCCAGGAGCCCCAGCCAGAGGATTCCGTTCGATCGAACCGTGGTGTCACGCATAGCGGGACACTATCCGCGATTCCAGCCTCCGGATCAACCTTGAGCCATCTGCGCCCGGTCTACGCCCGGTTTGACTTCCGGTCCGGGGTGTCGGAACCTGACCGTCTTCGGGCGCCGGAAGGGCGCCGTGGATCCCGTGGCGCATTATCCAAGACTTTCAGGGTACGTCCTCGAGCATCGGCGCGACGTCTGGCTGTCGGCCGCATGCGTGTGCGTCGTCGTCCTCCTCCAGATCGCCGCGCCGGTCGTCATCCGCCACACCATCGACGGCTTGTCGGACGGAACGCTCGGCCGCCCCGGCCTCGCCCGGGACCTCGCCCTGTTCCTCGGGCTGACGCTGGCCGGCGCGGCGCTCTCGCTCGGCATGCGCACCCTTCCGCTGCGGCTGAGCCACCGCGTGGAGTTTGCCCTCCGGCGCGACGTGTTCGCCCACCTGGCGACGCTCGATGCCGCCTTCTTCCGGGAGGTGCGGACCGGCGACCTGATGACGCGCATGGCGTCCGATATCGCCATGGTGCGCGACTACATCGGCCAGGGGCTCCTGCAGGGGTTGCGGTCCATCGCCGTCTGCGTCTTCGCCTTCGGGGCGATGGCGGTTACGAGCCTGCACCTCACGCTGGTCATGGCGTGCCTGTTCCCTCCGATGATCCTCGTGTTCTCCCTGCTGATCGCGGTGATCCGGCGGCGGCACGAGGCGGTGCAGGAGCAGTACGCCGGGATCTCCAACTACTGCCAGGAGTCCTTCGCCGGCATCCGCACCGTGCGCGGTTTCGCGATCGAACCGCTCCGCGAGGCCGGGTTCGCGGGGCTCAGCCGCGAGCTCATCCGGCGGAACATCTCGCTCGGGTTCGTGCAGAATCCGCTCTGGCCGCTGTTCGCCCTCTGGTTCGGCATCGGCGTTCTGGCGCTGCTGGTCGTCGGCGGCCGCATGATCGTCGAAGGACGGCTCACGCTGGGCGAGCTGATCCAGTTCCAGCAGTACCTGCTCTTCATGCAGTGGCCGATGCTGGCGATCGGGTGGACCGCCAGCCTGCTGCAACGCGGACGTGCGTCGTGGCGCCGCATCGAGGAATTGCTGGCCCGCACCCCGGCGATCGCCGATGGGCCGGGGACGGACTCCGCTCTTGCGAAGGTCGACGGCGACATCGAATTCCGCGACGTCACCGTCCGCGGCGGGGGCCGTGCACTGCTCGACCGCGTCACGCTCCGCATTCCGCGGGGCGCCACCGTCGCCGTCACGGGTCCGACCGGCAGCGGGAAGACCCTGCTCGTCTCGCTGCTGCCGCGGCTGCTCGATCCCACGGAGGGCGAGGTTCGCATCGGCGGCCGCGATGTCCGCGCCTACCCGCTGGCCGCCCTCCGCGGCGCGTTCGGCGTCGCGCCGCAGGAGCCGGTGCTCTTCTCCGACACCCTGGCCGGGAACCTGACCTTCGGGCTCGATCTTCCGACGCGCGATGCCGCGCTCTGGGCTTCCGATCTGGCCCAGCTTCACGACGATGCCATCGCGCTGCCGCAGCAGTACGAGACCTTCATCGGCGAGCGCGGCGTCACCCTCTCCGGCGGCCAGCGCCAGCGCACGGCGATCGGCCGCGCCCTCGCGCGCCGGCCGGCCTACCTGGTTCTCGACGACGTCCTGGCGGCGGTCGACACACAGACCGAGGCCGCGATCCTCGACAAACTCAAGCCCGTGCTCGCCGCCTGCACCGCGGTCATCGTCAGCCACCGCGCCTCGACGCTGCGCCACGCCGACCTCATCGTGGTGTTGGAGGACGGTCGCATCACCGCCACCGGAACGCACGACGAACTTGCTGCGCGGCCCGGCTACTACCGCGATCTCGTGAGGATGCAGGAACTCGAGGCGGAACTGGAGGCCCCCGCATGACGGACGACCTCCCGGACTCCCTGCCCGCCGTCCCGTCGCGCCGGCTCCTGACGCGCATCCTGCGCTACACGCGTCCGTACGCCGGGTGGATGGCGCTGTCCCTGCTGCTGCTGCTGGGGATGTCCCTCGCGTTGAACGTGCTGCCGGTCCTGATCAAGCATGCGATCGACACCTGGATCGTCGCCGGCGGCCTGCCGGCGCCCGAGCGGATCGCCGGGCTCACCCACGACGGTCTGGTCTACCTGGCCATCGCCTCCGTCGCCTTCACTGTGCGCTTCGGCGAAAGCCTGCTAACCGCGTGGATCGGCCAGCGCATCGTCTATGACGTCCGCGCCGATGTCTTTCGCAAGACCCACGCCCTCGACCTTGCCTTCTACGACCGCACGCCGGTCGGCCGGCTGATGACGCGCGTCACGTCGGATGTCGAGGCTGTCCAGCGCTTCGTCACGGAGGGCGTTGTCGGCGCGCTCGCGGACCTCTTCATGCTGGCGGGCGTCATCGGCTTCATGTTCGTCCTCCACCCGCGCCTCGCCGCCCTCGTGCTCGCCGCGATGCCGCCGCTGTTCGCCGCCCTCTTCTGGGCGAACCAGCACCTCCGGCTCGCCAACCGGCGCATTCGCGAGCGGACATCGTCCCTGAATGCGATGCTGCAGGAGCAGCTCGCCGGCATGGGGACGATCCAGCTCTTCAACCGCGAAGCCCAGGCGCGCGAACGGTTCGGCGAGCGCAATGCGGCCCTCCGCGACGCGCATTTCGAGGAAGTCCGGTGGTTCAGCATCTACTGGCCCGTTCTGGAAATCTCGCAGGCCGTGTCGATCGTCCTCGTGCTTCTCGCCGGCGGTCTCGCCATCCTGCGCGCCGACACGGCTGTCACGCTCGGCATCCTCGCCGCGTTCCTGTCCTACGTCCGCGATTTCTACCGCCCCCTCGGCGCGCTGGCCGACAAGGCCGGAATGATGCAGCAGGCCATGGCTTCCGCCGAGCGGCTGTTCGATCTGCTCGACACCCCCGTCGGCATCGAGGACCCGAAGGAAGGGGAGGCGGGAAAGAGGGGCGGTTCTGGTTCCGGCTCCCGTTTGCCGGCTCCCGGATCCCCACTCCCGGTTCCCGACTCCCCCCGCTCCATCCGCTTCGACCACGTCTGGTTCTCGTACATCGAGGGACACTGGGTGCTCGAGGACGTCGACCTCGACATCCGCCCGGGCGAGTCGGTCGCGGTGGTCGGGGCGACCGGTTCGGGCAAGAGCACCATGGCCTCGCTGCTGTCCCGGTTCTACGACGTGCAGCAGGGCGCGGTCCTCGTCGGCGGCGTCGACGTGCGCGGCCTGCCGCAGCGCGAACTGCGCCGCCGCATCGGGCTCGTGCTGCAGGAGCCGTTCGTCTTCTCCGGTACGCTCGCGGCCAACATCGCGCTCGCGAACCCGGGCCTGCCGCGGGCGCGCATCGAGGAAGCCGCGCACTTCGTCAACGCCCACCGCTTCATCGAGCGCATGCCGCAGGGCTACGACACGGTCGTCGGCGAGCGCGGCGGATCGCTCTCCACGGGCGAGAAACAGTTGCTCGCGCTCGCCCGCGTGATCGCGAGCGACCCCGAGGTGCTCGTTGTGCTCGACGAGGCCACCGCGAACGTGGACAGCGAAACCGAGCGGCTCATCCAGGAAGCCGTCCACCGCATGATGCGCGGTCGCACCAGCCTCGTGATCGCGCACCGGCTCTCCACGATCCGCGACGCCGACCGCATCGTCGTCCTCCGCCGCGGCCGCATCACCGCCCAGGGCCCCCACGAGGACCTCATCGCCAGGGATCCCTACTACCGTCACCTCTACGAACTGCTCGGAGTCTCCAGTTCAAAGTCCCAAGCTCCAGAGTAACGCGCGGCCGAGAACCAACACTCCCGGTGACTACTCAGGCAGCCGGAGGAGCAACCACGGATTACACGGACAGCACGGATGGGCAGACGAGCAAGACATCCGCGTGATCCATCCGTTCCGGGCGGCTTGACGGGGCTCTGCGGCGTGCGCGGAGCGCCCACGCCACCATCGGGAATCCGGGGTGGACGCCGCGCTCCGCCGCGGCGTTTCTGGCAAGGGTGCACGGCGGGGAGCGCAAAACCGCGTCAGGCGATGCGGCCGTCGCGGAGGGAGAGGACGCGGTCGCAGCGGGCGGCGATGTCGGGGTTGTGGGTGACGAGCACCACGGTGCGTTCGCCGCCTCCGACGAGGGCGAAGAGGTTGTCCAGCACCTGTTCGCCGGACGCAGAGTCGAGGTTGCCGGTGGGCTCGTCGGC
>CAYXFW010000037.1:0-12181 GCA_964464305.1 uncultured Verrucomicrobiota bacterium | reverse complement strand
ACCGTCCCCGCCGCCGGATGCTCTGTGCCCGCGGTCTCCATCATGCCGCCTTTCCCGCAGCCCGCAATCCGCGCCTTCCTTCCCGCAGCTATCCGCCCGCCGATTCGCCGAGATGGCTGCCGTACGTCAGGACGAGAACCGCCGCGATCAGGATCAGCAGGGCGATCGCGATCGCGCGGTGCGTCCGGTTCCGGCACCCGCGCCACTCGCGAAATGCGATGCCGACCAGGTTGCTGATGAGCACGAGCATGATCATGTGGATCGCCCAGCTCGTGAACTTGTAGGTCCCCATCCGCACGTGGCCGAGGTTGTAGAAGAAGAACTGGCCGTACCAGAACAGGCCCGTCACAAACGACATCAGGTAGTTGAGCGGCAGCGCGTCGGGGCCCGAGCCGGGTGCCGCGCGCAGCATCTCGCCGAACGTCCTCTGGCGAACGTGCAGATAGATGCAATAGAGCGATGTGGTCAGGAAGGCGCCGGTGTTGGAGAAGATGTAGACCACGTTGCCACGGTAGACGCCGGCGCCGTGCGCCGAGGCCACATCGGCGATCGGCTCGCCCATCTCGAGCGAGAAGCCGTAGACGGCCGACAGCACACCGGCCAGCAGCGAGAGCATCAGCCCGAGCATCAGGCGGAACTCGCCGCGCGCACCGGAGGCGGTCAGGTCCAGCTCCTTCATCCGGCCCGCCCAGCCGGTCAGCGCGATGCCCACGGTGCCCACGACGATGCCCGCGACCACCCAGTCCGCCCCCGTTCGATGGAGCGTCGCCATGAGCGTCCCTTTCACCAGCGGCGGGATCAGGGTGCCGAGCACGCTGGAGAGACCGACTGCGATCGCATAGGTCAGCGAGAAGCCGATGTGCCGGATCGAGATGCCGAAGGCCGTGCCGCCGATGCCGTAGGCCGCGCCCAGTCCGAAGGATATGAGCATCGGGCGCTTCGGCGCCTCGCGGAGCACCTCGACGAGGTCGGGGATGGTCAGCCACGCTCCGAGGATCGGAAGCAGAAACCAGCAGAACGAAGCCTGCACAAGCCAGTAGGTCTGCCATGACCATCCGCGCACCTTCTTCTGCGGCGTGTAGCACGTCGCGGCAAACGTCGCCCCGATCGCGTGGAGTCCCACGCCGAGCAGCGGATTGGCGGCTATCGGATTCATCGACGATCTCCCCTGTCATGGCGCCTCTGCGCCGCATGGAACGGCTTCACGATCATCAGCCAACCCTCCGCGACCGCGCGGCGACACGCCATCGCGCCGACGCCGCCCCGTCTTCCACCACGACCAGCTCCTCGTGAAGAGCCACCGTCGGACACACGTGCCACGGCAGCGCGTACACCTCGCCGCCGACCTCGAACCGGTCCGTATCCGGCGACTCGACCACGAGGTGCTCCTCGCTGTGCGCGACAAACGCGGCGCCGGGGAGGTTCAGGAACTCCACCCGGGGCCACGGCATCTCCGAGGCGACCGCCTTGTGGCCAAGGTCGAGACAGAGGCGATCCGACACGGGCTTGCTGATGACACGGGCCAGCAGCACGGCGGCCGGAAGAAACGCAAGGTCCGGCAGCTTCCGGGCATAGCCGGCGTCCCACAACACGGTCGTGCCGGGACTCAACTCGATGCCCTCGCGCCGGGCATGGATCGCAAACGTCGGCGAGCCGCCCGCCACGATGCACGGTACCGGCAACCCTGCCGCGACAAGCCGGCGACGCATCGCCTCCACGGGGGCGAACGCCGCGTCGCACGCCGCCTCCCTTGCGGCGGGATCGGACATGCCGAGATGGCCGTCGTAGGCGTGCAGTCCTCCCGGACGCAGCGCGCGGGCCGCGCAAACGCTGCGGTACACCGCATCCGCCGCTTCGCCGGGCGCGATGCCGGTCCGGTGCTGCCCGACGTCGAGGTCCAGCACCGCCCCGATCCGCACGCCTCCGCGGACGGCGGCGGTGTCCAACATCTGCAGGCTCCGGTCGTTGTCGACCAGACATGCGAAGCAGGTTTTCGGGAACTCCCCGGCCAGCCGGACCAGACCCTCCACCGCAGGACCGACCGGCGGGTAGGCCAGCAGCAGGTCCTCCGCGCCCTCCGCGGCGGCCATGGCGGCCTCGGCAAGGGTTGCGCACTTGAACTTCGTAATCCCGAGCGCCATCTGGCGGCGGACCAGTTCCGCCGTTTTATGCGTCTTGATGTGCGGCCGCAGCCGCGCCGGGCCGCCCGCGATCCTCATCATTTCGCGCAGGTTGGTCTCGATGCGATCGGGGTACACGAGCAATGCCGGGGACGGGACGTCCGTCGCATTCCGGACCTCGAACCAGGCGCCGGTCGGGCCCGTCACGGACGCGGACGCACTCATGAGAGATTCCATTCCATACCAATCCGATCAGAGCCCCCACTTGCTTTCGAGATACGCCCTCACCGTGTCCCGCTCCGCGGGATCGAGGGCGCGACCGTACACGAGAATCTCGGCGATGTCGCCGGTGAAGTAGGTCTGGTAGTTCGGCGAGAAGCAGCCGACGCGGACCTCCTTCGCCCAGCGGTCCGCGAAGGTGGCCGTGATCTGTCGCGCACCGCCGGTCTCGTAGCCGGACGGACCGGCGGCGATGCCGACGAGGTAGTCGTAGGCCTTCCCGTCGCTCGCGGTCAGGACGCGCGGGCTCGCGTTGTTCCGCGACGGGCGCACGGGGTTGCTGATGACGGCGAAGACGGTCGCGGTGATGCGCCCGTCCGCAAGGTCCGGCACGTTCATGCGCGTGGCGGACGCCTCGTCGAACCGGACGACGGTCCGCCCGTTCATGCCGGCGCGGATCGCAACCGGCCGGTGGGCAGGCTTGTCCTGGCGCGCATTCCGGCCGTGGCCGCTCTTGTCGCGCCACAGGGCGACCCGTCCTGCGTCGTCCGCACCGAGCGCCGCGGGGTCCGCGGCATCGAACCACAGTTCGAGCCCGGCCCTCGGCATCGGCACGAGATCGGCAAACTCGGCCGGGAAGACCAGGGTGCCGGCATTCTCCACATCGCCCGGCGACCCGCCGGTCCCGCACCAGACCGACCACGTATCGTGCACCGACTCGCGGGCCGCGAAATTGAATTCCAACCGCGGCGCCGAGCGCGGGGTGAAGCCGCAGGCGGCGAACGGAATCCTCCACTCGCACACCCAGGCGCCGTCCTCCAGACCCGCGGCGTACCGGCTGGCTGCGGCCAGCCGTGCGCCGGCTGCGCGGTCCTCCATCGCATGCGACATGTGGCCGTCCGGATGGCCCCGCAGGACGATGGCCGGCCCGAGAGCGACGCCGGGCGCGCGGAACGCGACCTCGGCATAGGCGTTAGGCGCAGTCCGATGCGTGAGAGCCCGCAGGGCGGTGGTGTCGCTCGGAAGCCGCGCGGCGACATAGAGGGCCTCGCGATCGTAGGCGATCCAAACCTGGCCGGTCGCCGACGGCGAGGCCGTGCCCTCGTACGACTCCGTCAGGGCCAGGGCCCGCGCGCCATCCGGCCAATCCCCCAGGCGACCGTCGATCGTCGGCGGAGACTTCCGCGGCGCGGCGAGCGCGAGCGGACGTCCCTTGCGCCGCTCGATCCGCTCGCGATTGTATTTCTCGGACGGCCGTCCGCGCGGAAGATGCGTCGCCTCCGGCAGGAGATCCCCGCCCAGTCCGAGAAGGCCCCGGCGCGGCGGCACGCCCACGCCGGGCACGTCTGCGGACGCGCCGGCCTTCTGCAGGCAAAGGCCGTCGACCGCACCCACGGTTCCCGTCAGGGCCGACCGCACCACGAGGAAAAGCGGTTGTTTCCCGCCCGCGGGTCCGAGAGAGCACACGAATTCCCGAAACGTGTTCGTCCCGCCGGTCGGCCGCGGATGGAACTCGCCCAGCTTCGCACCGTCCCTGGCGCCAGCGCGGACCTCGACCTTCACTTCGTTTCGCTGCAGCGGGATCCGGCCGCGGTAGTCCTCGAACCGGAAGTACTCGAACTCGCCGACGGCGCCGCCGTCGTCCGTGCGGAACACGAGAAACACGTCGCGTGTGCCCGTCGCCTCGGCGGAGACTTCCCCCACCGCCTCGCCGTAGATCTGGACCCAGCCCTTGCGGGGCCGGTCGGTCTGCGGGAGTTCGACCCTTCCCGCCAGCGGCCCGTCCTCGCGGTCGAGCCGGATCTCCATCCGCCGGGGCGCGGGACTGCGGCTGCCGTAGACCGCGCGGAAGCGGCGATAGCCGTCGCCGAGCGGAACCTGGGCGAACCGCACCCATGCGCCGTTGCTGACGCTGTGGAGGAAGGTCCACTGGGCGCGGACGTTCGCCTGCGTGCCGTCGCTCGCGATGGCCTCGAGCACCAGCGGGTCGGTCGCCTTGCGGTGGCGCGGCCGCGCGCGGGCGGACCGGTCGGAGTTCACCGCAGGGACGGCGCCGGCGAATCGAAGCACGGCCGACTGCCATCCCGCATCGAGGTCGACGACCCCGAGGGCGAAAGCGTTGCCGTCTCGGAGCGCGACCGGCGCCGAACCGGGTCCTGTTGCGAGCGGCATCGACACGACCGGCGGCCACGCCGGCAACGCCGGCGGATGCTCGAAATCGTGGCCGAACCGGAACGGGCGTCCCCCGGGGAAGTCTCCGGGTTCAAGCTGGGCGCTGGTCCGCGTGAATCCCGGATGGAACACGTTGTCGTGTTCGCGGATGCCGAGGCAGGCCGTGTTGAACCACAGGCCGCGCTGCAGCGAGCCCGGCACGCCCCAGAGCAGGTTGTGGTGTACGTCGACGTGGCAGGTGCCGGCATCGAGATAGACAATACCCAGGGCGTTCCACCGCATCGCGGCGAGGTCGTAGCAGTCGTGCATCGCGTTGTAGGCCACCTGCGCGTGAAGCCCGTTGAGCGTTCCCCCGCTGGAGAAATAGCCCGTCATGAAGCCGGCGTCGCGGGTCTGAAGCATGCCGTTGTACAGGTGGTTGTGCGCAAAGAGCGTGGCCAGGATGTCCATCGGCGCCCGGTCCCGCGAGGCCAGGCTCGTACCGTTGCCGTAGAAGTTGAAGAAATGGCGGCCGGCGTTGCGCAGCGTGTTGAACGTGATCGTGTGTCCGCCGACGAGCAGGTTCTCGTAGTCGGAGTAGTCGCTCACGGCGTCGGTGATGGCGTTGAGATAGTGGGCGGTGTAGCTGACCTCGTCGACCAGGCAGTTGTGAATGGTCTGGTGGTGGCCGCGGAGATGGAACCCGGCGCCGGCGCTGAAGCGGACGCTGCAATTGAGGAACGAGTTGTGGTGGCCGCCGAGGAAGATACCGGTTTCGCCGGACTTGATCGTGTCGCGGCCATGTTCGACCTGACCGGCCGCATAGTGCCGGATGAAGTGCGACACGTATTCGAAGTGGCACCCGTCCATCGTGCAGTGGGCGGACCCGTCGAGCCGCGCGGACCCTGCGCGGACATCCAGTCCTTCGATCCGGAGATGCTCCCGTCCGCTCAGGTCGAGGACAACCTGCCGGCGCTTGGCTTCCACGTCCCGCGGCGCGCCGTCCCCCTCCGAAATGAGATACAGGACGCCATCCTGCCAGTGCCACTCGCCCGGCGCGTCGAGCGCGTTCATGTGTCCGACGATCGTTCCGCGTCCCTCCTCGTGGTCCTTCGGGTACTTGGCCCCGTAGCTCGATCCGAACCACCAGCCCTTGGTCCGGTCGCCGACGTGGATCTCGCCGTCGCGAGAGCTTTCGATGACGCCGGATTGCCCGCACCAACCCTCGTAGTGAACGCCGTAGTAGAGCGCGCCTTTCCAATAATCGTCCGGCTGTCCGGCCAGCAGGGGGCTCACCACCCGCCCGGGATGGCTCGTGCGGCTGTCCTGCGGGATGGAGAACTCACCGAACACGGGCCAGAGCGGACTGAGCCCGCCGACATACATCTCCAAGCCCGGCGCGGGCGTGTTCGGATACCGCGCCTCGACGGCAATGCGGCCGCCGACGAAGACCTGGTTGCGACCTGTGCCGAGCGTCCAGGGCATCGACGCCTTCCAGATCGCGCCGGTGTGCCGCGTCCAGCCGCCGACCGGGTCGCATCCGCTGATGACGACCTTCGCGCCCTTGAAGGGCTTGATCGTGATGGGCATCCCGGAGGCGCCGCTCCGCGGGAACGTGACCGTCTCGCGATAGACGCCACCGTGCACGAGCAGCGTGTCGCCCGGAGCGAGGCGGTTGACGCCCGCCTGGAGCGTGGCCAGCGGCGCGTCCGCCGTTCCCGCCGCCGCATTGTCGCCACCGGGTGCCACATGGATCTCGGCAGCCGCGCAGACGCTCCACGCGCCGGCCGCCCACGCCGCGATCGTGCTCGCCATCGTACGATCCAGTTTCCTCATCGGCCCTGCCTCCCATCCCTGTTTCTGGGAACCGGTGCGTCCAGTGCCCTGCCGGCCAGGAGTTCGTCCTCCACCGCGCACCCATAGTCCCGCAGGCGGAAGTACGTCGCCTTGCCGTCTGGATCCGCGAACTCGGTGAGCACCAGGTCGTAGTCGGTCTTCGGCGAGATGCTGAAGCCGGGCTTCCAGGCGCGAACGCGGCAGCCGACACCGCCCGGCCGCACCGCGCCGCTGGACGCAGGCTCCGTCAGCGAGGACGGATCGAGGGTGAGATAGCCGAGGTCGGCGCCGTCCTGGGTCGCCAGGTCCGGGTTCTGTGCCGGGTTCAGGCAGAACACTTGCGGCCCGCGCATGACCGCCACGCGGCCCGCCTGCCGCTGGCGGCCCTTCACGAGGCGCCATGGCATCGGGAAGTCGAGATCGATCCGGTCGCCGGATTTCCACTCCCGCCGCAGTTCGAAGAACGTCCCCGGAACGGCCGCGCCGCCCGCCGCGTCCCCGTTCACCGCAACGGTGGCGCCCTGCGCCCAGACAGGAATCCGGCATTGCACGGCGAACGTTGCGGGGGCCCGGGGATCGAGTACGAGCCGGACCCGCCCGGAGTTCGGATAGTCCGTCTCCATGCGCACAGCAACCCGGGTTCCCCCGCACGACGCCAGCGTCGCCTGCGCCGGAGTGTAGAGATTCACCGCGAGGCCGTCCCCGGCGCGGTAGAAGACCATCGACGGCAGTTCCGCAACGATCCGCCGGTAGTTGCACGGACAGCAGTAGGAATCGGTGTTCCAGTACGCGCGGGGCCCCTCGAGCGGCGCGAAGTAGCGCAGCCGGCGGCCGTCGGGCGACTGCGACGCGAAGAGCGCGTTGAAGATGGTCCGCTCCATCAGGTCGCCCATCCGTGCATCGCCTCGCAGACGCAGCAGGCTGTCCCACACGCGGATCTGGTAGGCAAGCGCGCACGTCTCGCCGACATCGCCCCGCGCATCCTGGGCACCGGTCCAGATCTCGTACTGGCCGGCGCTGCCGGTGATGAGCATGCCGTCGCGGTGCTGAAGAAACGCCATCGCCCGATCGGTCGCGCGCAGAAGGTCCGCGTCCGGTTGCGCCCGGTACAGTTCGAGCTGCGCGAGGCACCGGGCCATGTAGGCGTAGATGTGGCCCTCGATGCCCGGGCGTCGCCCGACGACGATGCCGAGATCCCATTCCGGCAGCGCGCGGGTCTTCGCGACAAAGTCCAGGTATGCGGGTTCCCCCGTGGCGCGATGAAGCGAGAGCATCGTCCGCTCGATCCCGGTGAACGCCACATGCGGCGCGACGTCGGTGCCGCGGCCCCAGTCGGGCGGGAGCCGGCTCCAGTTCTTCACCAGCCAGTCCGCCGCACGCCGCGCGGCCGCGAGCGATGCCGCGTCCCCGAACTGCCGGTGATTCTCCAGCAGCCCGAGGATCACGTAGCCCATCTCGTGGACGTCCCAGATCTTCACGACGCGCTGCGCCGGCGGGAACGTCCCGATGTAGCCGTCCGCCTCCTGCGCCCGGAGAACGCCGTCCACAAGGCGCTGCTTCGCCGCCACGGCGGCGGCATCGCCGGTGTTCGCCGCCAGCTTCACCGCCGAGTCGAGCAGCATGCCGAGCCCGATGAAGCTCCCGGAGCGCGGGTTCTCCGAGAACGCGCGGAGGAAGTCGCCGTCGAGGTCGAGCTTCAGCAGGTTGTTCGTGACGGTCACGGCGATGCGCCGCCCGATCTCGCCGCCGACCTTCACGTCGCGCAGTCCCAGCGGTTCCAGCAGGTCCGACGCCCTCGCTCGTTCCAAGGGTTGGACGAGCAATGCGGCCAGGCATCCAAGGATTGGACCGATCCACTGTCTCATGGCATTTCCTCCAGTAACCGCCCTCCACACCGAACAACCTGTTCTTCGCGGCATCGCCATGATCTCAAGCGCCATCTCTCGCTCTGGGTAGACGATGTAACATCAACTCGCAACGATGAGTTTTCATGGTAGGACTTCCGCGCCGATGAACCCAGGAACCTGACATCACGCCTTCCCCCTTGCGTCGCCGCCCGCGCGCAGACGGCGGCCGACTTCCTTCAGGGTCGCAACATCGCTGGAATGGATCGAGCCGTCGGACAGCGGGCCGACGTTGAGCAGGAGATTCGCCTGTTTCGTCCCCGCTTCGGCGACCATTGCCATGACCTCGTCGGGCGTCACATGGTCCGCGCCTTCGAGCCAGCCCCACAACCCGCCCTTCGCGGCCTTCGCGGAGCGCTTCTGCATTGTGCGGCAGATCTCCATCGGCTTCGTGCCGCGGTTCTCCATCGCCTTCGCGACCTGCGGAGCCTCCGGCGCCATGAAGTCCTCGAGTTCCGGATACAGGCCGGACTTGTAGCAGATCAGCGCCTGCGGCTGCAGCGCGCGGATGCGCGCATAGAGCTCGGGCACGCGGAAGAGGGTCTTGTCGCCGCTCAGGGGCACCCCAATGCCGTCGAGCCAGACGCCCGCAAGCGGGCCGTAGTTCGAACACAGCTCGCTCACGCCGTCGTACGCGTAGGCGATGTACTTGCCGAAGTCGTACGACTCGCGCGGGGCATAGAACGGATCCGGCGGGTCGCAGGCGGGCCGGACCGACTTGTTCTTCCAATCCCACGGCGCCGGGCCGTGCGGATGACGCCAATCGAAACCGTGCTCGTAGAAGGGAAAGAAACCCAGCCCGCGCGCGCGGCACGCCGCGGCCATCTCGGCGACGAGATCCCGCTTTGCCGGGGAGTTCATGCTGTTGAAGTCCGTCGCCTTCGTGTCCCACAGGCAGAAGCTGTCGCAGTGCTTGCAGACGAGCGTGACGTACCGCATCTCCGCTTCCTCGGCGAGCGCGGCAATGGCGGGGGCGTCGAACTTCTCCGCTGTGAAGCTGTCCTTCAGCTTGGCGTACTGGGTGATCGGCGTGCGGTCATGGAACTGCGCCCACTCCCCGCGGCCCGTCAGCGAGTAGAGTCCGTAGTGGATGAAGAGGCCGAACCTCGCCTCCTTGAACCATGCCAGCGCCGCGGCCTTGAGGTCGCCGGGGTGCCGCCCCGCATGGTTCCGGAGATACGACGGCACCTCGGGCGCCGCGCCGGCCATCCGTGCCAGCCCCGCCACCGCCGCGCCACCGGTCATCAGGAACCGCCGCCGGCTCATCGTCCCCATGCTCATGCCCGCACCCCCTCGTCCCTCGCCCCTCGCCCCTCGTCCTGCGCCTCCTCGAACTCCCCTAGCCGCAGCGGATAGCGGCCGCACTCGCGGACCAGCTTCACGATGTAGTCGTAGGTCTTCCCCGAGACCGCGCTGGAAACGGAGTGGTCGCTCTGGAAGATCATGCCGCCGCCCTTCGCCGCGTTGAGCTTGCGCAGGACCTCGCGCCGGACCGCCGCCAGGTCGCCCGTCTCCCAGACCTGCATGCTGCTGTTGCCGCAGAAGCCCATCGCGTGCCCGTAGGTCTTGCGCAGGTCGCAGACGTCGAGGCCCGCCTTGGCCTCGAGCGGGTTGTAGGCATCGAGCCCCATCCCGATGAAGTCGGGGAAGATCGCGTGGACGTTGCCGCACCCGTGGTAGATGACCGGCAGCCCGTGCCGGTGGCACAGGTCGATCATCGCCTTCACGCACGGCTTGAAATACGTCCGCCAATACTCCGGGTCGAAGAACATGTTGTTGCGGTAGGCGACGTCGCCCCAGATGACGAAGCCGTCGAGCAGGCCGTCCGCGGCCTCGATTGCCGCTTCGGCACAGCGGCGGTAATGCTCCCCGATGCGCAGGATCTGGGCGCCGAACCGTTCCGGCGCCTCGCCCATCCACGTCAGCATGCTCATCTGGCCGAGGAGCCGCGTGACGCACTCGGAGGCCTCGATCATGCTGCCGTAGACCGGGAAGTCCGGATGCAGCGACCGGACGGTCTCGATCCACGGCGGCGTGTTGCGTGTAAACCCGTCGCCGACGCCGGCGATCTGGTTGTCGCCGCCCCCGAAGAACCGGCGCGGATCGGCGGGATCGTCGAACTCGAACGCCTCGAGCTTCTCGAGCGTGTCGACGTCCCAGCTCTCCTGCTCGGGCATGGGCATGTCGAAGCGCTTTCGCAGGGTCGTCCGGAAGCCGGTCTTGACCACGACCTCCTCCGCGTCCTCGCGGATCGTCTCGAAGGGCTGGATGTGCGGATCCATGTTCGGGACCGTCACGATCCAGTCGAGGTCGTAGTGATAGTAGGGATTCGCGTCGGCCGCGAGGCCGAGTTCCTCGCGCCAGCGCCGGATGAAGCCGCCCCAGAAGAAGTCGCTGATCGGGACACGGTCCGGCTCCTGGTGCCGCAGCGCCTTGTTCATACGCTCCAGTTTGCGCAGGGTGTTCTCCTTGCGCATGGCGGAGGCGGCGGACCTGCCGGTCGTGTCGAACATGCTCATACGTCCCTCGCTCCCTTCACGGCTTCGCTCCGGCCACGGCCAGTTCGCGCAGGATGGCATCCGCCACAGCCCGGGCGAGGATCCCGTAGGCCTCCGGTTTCCAGTGGAACTGGTCGCCACGCGCCAGATCGAGCCGCGGCGCCAGCAGGGTGTAGAAATCGCTGACGGGCACCTGCATCTCCGCCATCACCTTCGCCGCCATCCGGTTGTGCTCGAGGATGACCGGGTTGATTTCCGGATCCAGCTCCAGGGGTTTGCCCTTCACCGTCACCGGCGTGCTGTTCGCCCAGACGAGCCGGGCCTTCGGCAGCTTGGCGCGGAGAACCTCGACATACGCGCGGGTCAGCGGTTCGAACGTGCCGTCCTTGATGCGTCCCTTCGGCCAGCCGTGCAGGCCCATGTTGAAATGCACGACGTCATACGGACCGTTCGCGAGCACCTCGGCGAGCAGCTTGTTGACGTGCTCCGACTGGTGGTAGGGATTCACCCAGGCATCCACGTACACCCTGCCGTCCAGTGCGGCGATGACCGCCTTCATGTAGCCGTTGAGGATCGAGTCGCCGACCAGCAGCACCCGGGGGCGACCGGGGTCCACGATCTTCGCCTTGTCGAGTCCCCAGCCCTTGCCGTCCGCGTGAAGCCGCGTGTCCGCCTCGCCCGCGGCGGGCGAGGCCGCCGGACGGTTCTCGGCCGCCCGCGTCGAGGCCGACAGGATCAGCAACAGCATGGCGGGAAGAAGGAAGCTGCATTTCATTTGCGATTCTCCTCCTGCGGCTTGCCCGTGACGCGGGGCCGCTCTTCCAGAACTTCCTGGCGGACACCTTTGAAGACGTTTCCACGCAGCAGCGTACCCCGGGCGGTGGCTTTGATCCTGACGCCGACCTCGGTGTCGCGGACGACGCAATTCTCAACCAGCGTGTCATCCGTCATCTCGCCGATCACGAACCCCGCATTGTTATGAAGAATGTTCCGTCGGAAGATCGTCCCGCGAACCAGGGGGCCCGTGAACGCCTTGTTCTCGTCGTAACTCACGGTGCCCACGCTCGCGCCGCGCGACCCGTACCCGTTTCCCTCGAGGATCTCATTATCGAGGAACTGGGTGCCCCACGACGGCTGGTAGCCCCATCCGTGCGGATTCAGCCCGCACACGAAGAACCCGTCCATGCGCCGGCCCTTGTTCCCCGCGACGATCGAGTCGTGGGCCGCCGCATAGAGCTGGAACGCGCCGCCGTCCTCGAACGTGTTGCCGATAAAGAGACACCGGCCTCGAAACGGAGCGATCGAGACGCGGGAACTCGCATCCGGCGCAACGATCCATGGACGATCCACCTGCCATTCGCGGCCGCTGTGGGCCGTCACGACGCGATATTCTCCCGCGCCCCTGCCGTCGAGAATCTGCACCACGGCGCCGGCCCAGTTCGTGTGCGGCTTG
>CAYXFW010000036.1:0-12491 GCA_964464305.1 uncultured Verrucomicrobiota bacterium | reverse complement strand
TCAGCGCCCGCGCGATGGCGGCGCGCTGCTGCTCGCCGCCCGAGAGCTCGTCCGGCCGGTGCGTGGCGCGGTCGGCGAGTCCGACGCGTTCGATCAGCCCGGTCGCCCGCTTCCGTGCCTCCGCGCCGCCGCCAAAACCCTCCCAGCGGACGCGGGCCGGGAGATACACGTTGTCGAAGAGCGTCAGCTCGGGCAGCAGATGATAGGCTTGGAAGACGAAGCCGATCCGGCGGGCGCGCATCGCAGTGCGTTCGCGGGCGGGCATCGCATAGAGGTCGCAGCCGTCGATCCGGATGGTCCCGCCGGAAGGGCGGTCGAGACCGCTGAGGACGTTGAGCAACGTGCTCTTGCCCGACCCACTCGCGCCGACGATCGCCAGCTTTTCGCCCGGCTGCACCGCGACCGCCGCGCCCCGCAGCACCTCGACCACGCGCGGCCCGGCGCGGTAGGATTTGTGGACGTCCAAGGCCTCGATGCGCGGCGTGTGGTCCTGGATGGCGGTGCTCATGGGTCAGGCCGCAGCCTGCGGCTGCGGAGTTCCAAGTTTCAAGTTCCAAGTTTCAAGTTGGACGCAATCCGCGCCCTTCCGCCAACTTGGAACTTGAAACCTGGAACTTGAAACTCTCATTCGTACCTCAGCGCCCGTGCCGGGTCCAGTTGCGCGGCGCGCCACGCGGGGATCAGGCCCGCCAGCAGACAGATGACGAGGACGACGCCGGCGATGAGGCCGAGATCCGCCGCCGTCGTCACAGACGGAATCTCCGCGAGCTGGTAGAACTCCGGCGGCAGCAGTTCGAGCCCGAAGCGGCGGTTGAGCATGCGGAGGAAATCGTTGCGGTAGTGCAGGGCGACCAGGCCGGTCCCGATGCCCGCCGCGGTGCCGACGACCCCGGCCACGGCGCCCTGCCAGAGGAAGATGCCCATGATGCCCCAGGGCTGGAAGCCGAGCGCCTTCATGACGCCGATTTCGCGCGTCTTCTGGACCGTCACCGTGATCAGCGTGTTGGTGATGCCGAAGGCCGCGACGACCGTGATGAAGATCAGCAGGAAGAACATCATGTTCTTCTCGGCCTGCAGCACGCCGAAGAGCTGGCGGTTGATCTCCATCCACGTGCGCGCCTCGAGATCGAGTCCGATCGTGTCGCGCAGGCGGGCGGCGATCTCCGGCGCGCGGTCGGGGTTGGAGGTCATCACCTGCACGCCGTGCACGCCACCGGCCATGTTGAACAGCTCGCGGGCGGTGCCGAGCGACGCGATCGCGTAGCCCGCGTCGAGGTCGTACATGCCGACGTCGAAGATTCCGGCGACGGTCATCTCCTCCGGCAGCCGCAGCGAGTCGGCCTTCGCCAGACTTTGCGGCGAATAGACCAGGACCGTGTCGCCGGCGTTCCGCCCGAGCTTGCGGGCGAGGTCGCGCCCGAGAAGAATCTCGTTGCGGGCGAGCGAGAACCGGCCCTGGACGACGCAGGATGGAATGCGGCTGACGCGACCCTCGCGCACCGGATCCACGCCGCGCAGCAGCGCGCTGTGGACCTCGTCGCCCTGCGTCAGAAACACCAGCCCCTGCACGTACGGCGCGGCGCCCGTGACGCCCTCGACCTTCTCGAGGCCGTCGAGGAACTCCCGGTCGGCCTCCATCTGCCGCACGCCGCTGACCGTGATGTGCGCGTTGAAGCCCAGGATCCGGTCGCGCCACATCAGGTCGAAGCCGGTCATGACCGAAATCACGACCACCAGCACCGCCACCCCGAGCAGCACGCCGAGGATCGAAAGCACCGTGACGACCGAGAAAAATGTCCGCTTCGGCCGCAGGTACTTCAGCGCGAGAAAGAGAGAAAACGGCAAGGTCATGACGGCGTCCGGTCTGGCAAGGCCTCAAAGAGATCGGATCGTGCCGCGACTTTGTCGAACGTCAAGACCGTCTCATAACCCGAATCGCGGGCACACAGGCCGATCAGAATGTCCGCCAAGTCCATGGTTTCCCTGCGCGCTCTCTGGATGAACTCCGCGACGAGCCCCGGTCGTTCGAACGAAAAGGCCGGGCACGTCACCAAGCCTGCCACTGCGTCGACGACCTGCTCGCGAGGCCTCCGATACACGTTCAACAGCAACCAGGACAGCTCCAGCAACACCTGCATCGACACCCCCAGAGGCGTCCGGCTCCGTTCCGCGGCCACAATCATGGCACGGACGACGGCCCCATGCCGGGGATCGTCATTGACGAGAAACCGGGCGAGGACGTTGGTGTCGACGGCCTTCACAAATGCTTGGCGCGGAGGTGACGGGCGATACCCGCATTCATTTCCTCGACCGTCAGGGGCCGCTCTCCCCTTCGATGCAGGATTCCAAAGAGCTTCGATGCGGACGTGCGGACCGGACGCATCCGGACCTCGCCATCTTCGCCGATGATGAAATCAAGTCGCGAACCGGCATTCAGCCGAAGATGGGAGCGCACCGTCTTCGGAATCGTCACCTGTCCTTTGCTGGTCAAAGTCGCAACCATGGCGCGCCTGCCTTCCTTACGGTACAGTAAGGAGGTTAACGGGCTCTGTCAATCCCTCGGCTTCATCTGGGGGAAGAGGACGACGTCTCGGATCGATTCCTGGCCGGTGAGGATCATCACGAGCCGGTCGATGCCGACGCCCATGCCGCCAGCGGGGGGCATGCCGTATTCGAGGGCCTCGAGGAAGTCCTCGTCGATCTTCTGCGCCTCGCCCGCGGCCTGGTGTTCGAGACGGCGCCGCTGCTCGATCGGGTCGTTCAGTTCGGAGTAGGCCGGGGCGATCTCCTTGCCGTCGATGACCAGCTCGAAGACGTCGACGCACGACGGGTCGTCCGCGCAGCGCTTGGCCAGCGGGATCAGCTCGGCCGGCACGCGCAGAACGAACGTCGGGTTGCGCAGCGATTTTTCGACGAGCTTCTCGTAGATCTCGTGCGTGATTTCGAGCTTGCCCCACGCCGGATCGATCTCCAGGCCGAGCGCGACGGCCTTCGCGCGCGCCGCGGGCACATCGAGCGTGTCCCAGTCCGCGCCGGCGGTCTCGCGGACCAGTTCCGCGTAGGTCGCCTCGCGCCACGGCGGCGTCAGGTCGATGGGCCGCTCGGGCGTCCCGACCTTCAGCGTCCCCATGACCTCCTGCGTGACGGTGACGACGAGATCCTGGATCAGGGCCTTCATCGAGCGGACGTCGCCATAGGCCTCGTAGATCTCGAGCATCGTGAACTCAGGATTGTGCGAACGGTCGAGGCCCTCGTTGCGGAAATTGCGGTTCAGCTCGAACACCTTGTCCATGCCGCCGACCAGCAGCCGCTTCAGGTACAATTCCGGTGCGATGCGTAGGAACATCTTGCAGTCGAGGGCGTTGTAGAATGTCTCGAAAGGCCGTGCCGCGGCGCCGCCGGCGATCGGCTGCATCATGGGCGTTTCGACTTCCTCAAAGCCGCGGCTGGCGAGAAAGGCGCGGATGCCGCGGACAATGGCGGCGCGCCGGCGGAAGACCGTGCAGACCTCCGGGTTCGCGACCAGGTCGACGTAGCGTTTGCGGTAGCGCAGCTCGACATCCGTCAGGCCGTGCCACTTCTCCGGCGGCACTTGCAGGGACTTGCCCAGCAGCGTCCACGAAGCGACCTTGAGCGTCGGCTCGCCGGTGCGGGTGGTGAAGCACTCGCCTTCGACGCCGACATGGTCGCCGAGGTCGACGAAGCGGAAGGCGTCGAAATCAGCCTCGGGCAGGGCGTCCTTCTTCAGGTAGATCTGGAACTTCCCGGAGGCGTCCTGCAGGGCGGCGAAGACGCTCTTACCCATGTCGCGTTTGGCGACGAGGCGGCCGGCGGCGCGCAGGGTCTTCCCGTCGGCAAAGGCGGCGCGAACCTCCGCGATCCGTCCGTCGCGCGCGAAGGCCTGTCCGAATGGCTGCCTGCCGCGCGCTTCCAGTTCGCCCAGATTGGCAAGCCGCTGCTGCCGGTATTCGTTGTCGAGATGAGAATCCATGAAATCTCCCGGGGAATCCGCGCGAGCCTACGGACGCCCCCATGGCAAGTCAACCCCGCTTGACACGAACTTGAAACTCCCCGTCCCTGGCGCGGATTGCGGGGCTGCCCGGGGCGGGCTAGACTGCCCCCATGAAGACCCGTTCCCTGCTCGTGGCCATCCTCTGCGGCGTTTGCGCCACCCTTGTCGCGGTCGTCGTGTGGCAGAAGAGGCAGTTGGACAACGCCGCGGCTTCCGTGCCGTCGCCCGTGTCGGTCGTCCTGCCGCCGGCCGTCTCGCCCGACGGGGATGTTCCGGCCGCCAAGGAGTCCGTCGCGGAAGCACCCAAGCCGGCGCCTTCCATCGCGGCGCCGGTCCCCGCAGCCGTACCGCCCGCGAAGGCGCCGGATCCGGGTCCGCCGGCGAAACAGCTCATGGCCGCGCTGGCGAAGATGACGAAGGATCCGCAGATGAAGGACGCCCTGCGCGAACAGCAGCGGATGGCGATGGACATGACCTATGGCCAGCTCTTCAAGTACCTGGCCGCGCGTCCGGAGACCGTGGGCGCGCTCAAGGACCTGCTCCTGGAACGCCAGATGGCACTGATGGATGCCGGCCTCGGCGTGATGGCGGCATCGTCGGCGGAGCAGCGGACTGCGGACGGGAAGAAGATCGTGGAGATGCAGAAGGATTTCGACACGCGGATCCAGGGCCTTCTCGGTGCGGACGACTATGGCATGTACAAGGAGTACGAGGACACGCAGCCCGAACGCATGCAGGTGACGATGTTCGGGCAGTCCCTCGGCGGTGCGGAGGCCCTGTCTGATGCGCAGCAGCACGATTTGATCCGTGCGATGTACGAGGAGCGGAAGGCGTTCAAGTTCTCCCTCCCCTCCGACCCCTCCCAGGATCCCTCGGCGCTTTTCGCCCCGGGCGCCGCGACCCGTCACGTGCAGGAACTCGAGACACTGCAGGCGCGGTACACGGCGCGCGCGCAGGCCGTCCTGTCGCCGTCCCAGTTCGAAGCGTTTCAGAAATCCCAGGAGGCGCAGCGCCGGATGCAGGCGATGGGCATCCGGATGGCCGCGCAGATGATGGGCGCCCCGGAGGAGGGGAAGTAAGTCCATGCCGTGCCTCATCCCGATCGTCGTAGCCGTGCTGGTCCCGGTGCTGTGGCTGATCGGGACCTACAACGGGCTTGTCCGGCTGCGGAACCATTGTCGCGAGGCCTGGGCGGGGATCGACACCGAGCTCAAGCGCCGCTACGACCTGATTCCGAACCTCGTCGAAACGGTGAAGGGCTACGCGCTCCACGAACGCGAGGTTTTGGAGAGCGTCGTCCTCGCCCGCCGGCAGGCCGTGGCCTCGACCGGGTCGCCGGAGAGCCAGGCGAAGGACGAGAACGAGCTCGTCCACTCGCTGAGCCGCCTCTTCGCCGTCGTCGAGGCCTATCCCGATCTCAAGGCGAACCAGAACTTCCTGCAGTTGCAGGGCGAACTGGTGAACACCGAGGACCGGATCCAGGCGGCGCGCCGCTTCCACAATGCAAACGTGCGGGATTTCAACACGCGGACCGAAACCTTCCCCTCGAATCTCGTCGCCTCGATGTTCGGCTTCCAGCGCATGGAGTTCTTCGAGGTCGAGGAAGCCGCCGTGCGGGCGCCGGTGAAGGTCAGTCTGACCTGATCGCCGTTCTCCGCCGCATGCCCGGCAAACGCAAGGGCGTGCGAATGATTGCAGAAACTCCAATATTTTGATTGTCAAACAAGTGTGGCTCACTCAGCATCGCAAACGTGGGGCTGGCGGACGGTCCCCACGTTCGGATGAACAGACTGCGAGGAAGAGAGATGAGCACGCATTCTCGGATCAGGACGTCGATCGGCGCCGCTTCCATTACGCTGCTCCTTGCCGCGGGCAGGGCCGGGGCGCAGGATGGGTCGTGGAGCAACGGGATCAGCACCAACTGGAGCGCCAACGCGAGCTGGCTGGGCAGTGCGGTCGCCAATGGCGCGTCGTCCACCGCATGGTTCACGAACAACATCACCGCCAATATCGTCGTGACGGTGGATACCGCCCGCGCGATCGGGCACATCGTGCTCGGCGATTGGAATGGCGGCAACACCTTCACCCTGCAGACCAACTCCGGCGGTTCCCTGACTTTCGACAACGGCGTCGGCGCCGCCTCGCTCACGCTGGCCCGGGGACCGGCCACGACGATCAACTCTCCATTTGTGCTCAACAGCGATCTGAACGTGAACATTCAAACCGCGGTCACGTTGACCGTGAACGGCCACATTTCCGGCGCGGACAAGGGGTTGACCCTGCAAGGCGTCGGGCGCCTGATCCTCAACGCGACGAACACCTACACCGGCCCGACCATCCTCAACGGCGGCGTCCTCCGGGTTGCGGACAGCCGGTTCATCACCCAGTCCAGCAACATGACGCTCAACGGCGGCGTCCTGGAGATCGGCACCAACACGTTCTCCCGCCCCGGCGGCCTCGGCACGGCCAGCAACCAGATTCAGATTCCCGGCGGGGTTTCCGGGTTCTCCATCTACGACACGGGCGCCGATCGCACGGTCCAGATCGGAGCCGCGGGCTCGGTGGTTCAGTGGGGTTCGCTGTATTTCGATCCGTCGATCTTCATCCTCACCACGACGGGTTCGACGGCAAGCCGGATTCTGATCTTCGACAACGCGATCGACCTCAACGGCGCCGACCGGGAGATCGACTCGATCACCGGCATCGGCCGGGTCGCCCGGCCCATCACCAACGGTGCGGGGACGGTGGCCGGGCTGATCAAGGGGGGATCCGGGACTCTCGAGCTGACCGGCGCGAACCGCTACGACGGCACGACCGTGATCCTTGCCGGCGCGCTCCGGACGTATGGCCCGTTCACTCTGTCGACCAACAATACCGTCATCCTGAACGGCGGGGTGCTGGAGTTCGCGCGCACCAGTCCTTACCAGACGCCCGTGCTCGGCACCGGGTCCGGCAAGATCCAGTTTGCCGGCGCCGCCGGCTTTGGCGCACACAACGGCATCCGCGTTGTGGACGTCAACGGGGCCGGCGAGATTCTGAAGATGGGCGACGGCGACCTGGCGAACTGGGGCGCGCTCCTGCTCAACGGTCCCAATGCCGGGGGTCGCCTCGATCTGGCAAACGGTCTGGATCTTAACGGCGCGAGCCGGACGGTTTCGGTGGGCTCCGCCTATGCCCGGATCAACGGCATCGTCACCAACACGGCGGTCGGCATGCCGGCGCAGATGGAGAAAACCGGCGGCGGAGCCCTGCTGATCACCGGCGACAACTACCGGCATGACGGCGGAACGGTGATCCGCGCGGGCACGATCCAGCTCGGCAACTACTGGTCGAGCGACGGCGTCCTGCCGGGCATTCTTGGCAACGCGGGCAGCATCAGCAACCGCGGCGCGCTGCTTGTCGCCAACCTGCAGGACACCACGATCTCCGGAAACATCGACCACGACGGCTCGCTGTACCAGGCGGGGTGGGGCAGCACGCTGACGCTGTCCGGAACGAACCGGTACATCGGCACCACGGGCATCCGCCGGGGCACGTTGGCGTTGGACTTCTCCGCGCCCGCCGCGCCCGCGACGAACATCATCGGCACCGGCAGCATGTCGTCGCTCGCCCTCGGCGAAGTCAACTACACCGGCGGCACATTGCTCATGAAAGGCGCGGGCGGCGCCGGGGTGACGAACCGGCAGACGTTCCGCAACCTGACGGTCAACCAGGGAGCGTCGGCGATCCGGGTCGAAAACGGCCCCGACGCCGCGGCAAACCTGGTGATCAGTAATCTCACCCGCAACCTTGGCGGTACGCTGGACTTCACCCTGCCGACGAACGGGATGATCATTACGACGACCCTCGGGGCGAACGGCATCCTCGCCGGTGCGGTGACGGTCGGCCGGACCGATTGGGCGGCGCCGCTGGACGCCGGACTCGGCGGCAACATGCGCCAGGTGACGAACTACTCGGCCTATGTTCTGGCCGGGGATCTCTTCTACCCCAAGATTGTGGACGGCGACACGCAGAACATCCGAATGGTCGGGGACACCACCCTCAATACCGCGACGGTCGCGATCAACACCCTGGCGCTGACGAACGACGGCAGCAACCTGGCGATCAACTTCGGCGTCGGCGAGACGCTGCGGTTGGGCACGGTCGGGGGCATCCTTGTTCCCGAGTCGGGCGGCACGCTCACAATCGGATCGACGGTCAACGGGGGGCGCCTGACGGCCGGATCGGGCGCCAACGGGCTTGGCGAACTGGTGTTCATCAACCACTCCGCGAACCCGATCGAGGTCAACGCGAACATCCAGAGCAATGGAACGGGGCGGCTGACGATGACGACGGCCGGCTCCGGCGGCGTGAACTTTCGCGGCGATGTGACCTTGAGCATCAGCAACTTCTTCAACGAAGGCGCGGCGAACTTCTACGGCAGCACCACGCTCGGCGTGACGCGCGTCAACGGCGGCAGCCTGAACCTCCTCGGCGGGAACAACAAGCTGAACGGGCATCTGATCGTTCAGGGAGGCTCGGTCACCCTCGATGCCCCGGTCAATGGCCAGGGGTCGGAGATCCAGATGAACCAGACGCACGGCGGCCGCTCCGTGCTCTACATCAACAACGACGTGCGGATCAACCGTGTGCGCATGGCCATCAACGACAACGCCTTCGCTGCCGGGGCGGTCTTTCAGACCGGCGGCACGGTGCAGACGCTCACGGCGGGATCCGGGGTGACACTGGCCGAGGGAACGGGCGTCTACGGGTATTATCAGTTGGCCGGCGGCGTCATCACCGGCGACGTCCTGTTCACCTCCCGCGGCGTCGCGGTCTTCGAGCAGTACGGCGGCCAGGTGAACCCGAGCAACCAAGTCCGCATCTCGGGCAACGACGGGTACGCGGTCCTCAACCTCTTCGGCGGGGTGATGAACGCGCCGGGCAACGCGAGCGGCGTCACGGTGACCGAGCATGCGTATGGCGGGGGTACGGCGGTCATCAACATGCTCGGCGGCGCGTACGACACCGCGGTGAACCGCAGCAACAAGACCTTCAATCTGATGAGCCAGGCTGGCAACACCACGTACCTGAACCTGAATGCGGGTTCGGTCACGGCCAACCAGATCACGGCGAGCAGCCCGATCGGCGACTCGGTCCTGAATTTCAACGGCGGCACGCTGGTCGCGAAGCCGGGCACCACGTTGAGCAACACGTTTCTGCAGGGGCTGAGCGCGGCCTATGTCCAGCCGGGCGGCGCGGTCATCGATGTCCAGGACGGCGGTGTCACGGTCAACCAGAGTCTGCTCGCGCCGGTCGGATACGGGCTCGTCTCGATCGCGACGAACGCAAACTGCGGCGGCGAATACATCGGCGCGCCGGTGGTGAAAATCACCGGCGGCAGCGGCACCGGCGCGATGGCGATCGCACAAGTCGATTTTGCCACGGGCTCGGTCACCAACTTCCTCGTCGTCAGCCCCGGGGTCGGCTACCAGGTCGCGGACGTGCTGACCGTGACGCTCGACGGCGGCGGCCCGCTCGCGCAGCCCGCGCCCTTCACGGTCTCCGGCGCGTCCCTCGCGACCAACGCGAGCGGCGGGCTGACCAAGACCGGCGCCGGCCGGCTCACGCTCGCCGGAACCAACACCTTTGACGGCGCCGTCAATGTCGATGCCGGAACCTTGCACCTCCTGTATGCCGCAGACGGCTGCACGAACATCACTCTCGCCACGGATGCGGGTCTCTGGCTGGGCGTCGGCGGCGCCAACCAGCTCTCGACCGTGGCGGCCGGCAACGTGGCGGCCGCGAAGATCGGCGCGTCCAACTCCTTCGGCCTCGACACCTCGGCGGGCCACGTCACATTCTCCACGGCGTTCGGCGGAACGGACTTCTACAAGCTGGGCGCCAATACGCTGAATCTGACGGCGAACGGCGGCTACAGCGGCAACGCGTACGTCCTCGGCGGCGCATTGCGCGCCGAGTGGGGCGGGGGGCTTCCGAACACCGCGAACCTCGTTCTCTCCGGCGGTGCATGGGAGACGACCAACGGACTCGCGTGGAACCTCGGCGCCGGCGCCGGGCAGTTCCAGTTTGTCGCCGGAAGCACGAGCGGATTCTCCGCGGTCGACAACCCGTTGACGGTCGATCTCGGTGGCGCAGGCGCCCTTCAGACATGGGGTTCGGGTTCCTTCAATCCGGCGGCGCTTGTGCTCAATGCGACCAGCGCAAACACGAATATCGTTCTGGTCAATACGCTGGATCTCGCCGGGACCAACGGGGTGTTTGTCGTCGGGGCGGAGACGGCCTACCTCGCGGGGGGGTTCCTCAACAGCATCGCCACGAGCAACCGCGGCGGGATCGTCAAACTGGGCGCCGGTACGCTGGCGATCAGCAATGGCGCCGGCGTCGTGGATCTCCAGGGCGCTCCGGGCCTTTATGTCAAGCAAGGCACGCTCCTCCTCACGTCGGGAACCGTCAACAGCCAGGGACCCGGCTCTCTGGGCAACAATGCCGACTACGTGGGCCGCTACGCAGGCGACGACGGGACGCTGATTCTGTCCGGATCCGCGGTCTTCAGCCGGAACACCAACTACCTCTACGTCGGCAACGATGCGGGCAGCCGGGGGATGCTCATCGTCCAGGACGACGCAACATTCTGGAACAGGTACCGGATGACCGTAGCCAACGTAGCCGGCAGTACCGGCGTGGTGCAGCAGACCGGTGGAACGGTGTATTCGGGCAGCGACGCCTATATCGGCTACAACGGTGTGGGGCAGTACTTCCTGAGCGGGGGCACCCTGTCGAACAATTACACCTACATAGGCGTCTCGGCGAACAGCAGGGGGCTGTTGATCCAGTCGGGGGGCGTGTTCCGTGCCAGTGGCGAGACCATCCTCGGCAACTACAGGGGATCTGCCGGTGCCTACATCCAAACCGACGGCACGTATTCCGGCGGAAACGCGCTGCACCTCGCCAACGACAATGGATCGTACGGCTATTTCGAGATGAAAGGCGGTACACGGACCAACGCAAGTTGGATCCAGGTCGCCGACCAGGGGATCGGCCTCTACTACCAGAACGGAGGCACAAACTGGGTGACCGGGAGCGGCATGCTGCTGAACAACGGGAATGGCACGAATGAGACGGTGGCCATCGCGTATTTCTCCGGCGGGGTGTACACCAGCGCGTTCAACACCGTCCTCGGATACAACAACGTGCCCGGTGGCGGCGGCCGCGCGGAGTTCAACGTCGGGGGCGGCGACGTGCTGCTCAACAACGTGGTCCTGTTCAACCGGAATGTCGCCGGGGCGGGCATGATGTCGACCAATATCGTCAATCTCGGCGCCGGCACGCTCCGTACGACGAGCATCTATAAGGGCGCCACCGGCGGGTGGAGCGTGGTCAACTTCGACGGCGGCACGTTGCTGGCCGGCGCCAATGTATCGAACGCGACGTTCCTGCAGGGGCTCGACGCGGCCTACGTTCATGCGGGCGGCGCAGTGGTCGACACCGCGGCCAACACCGTCACCATCGGCCAGGACCTGCTGGCGCCGTCCGGTCAGGGTGTCGCGGCGCTCCCGTGGTCCGGTCCGCTCGGCGGCTACCTCGGCGCGCCGTACGTGAGCCTCGAGGGCGGCACCGGCTTCGGCGCCACGGCTGTCTCGCTGTTCGACTACGTCTCGTGCACCGTCACCGGCCTCGTGATCACCAGCGCCGGCAGCGGGTATACGCCCGGCGATGTCATCACGGCGACGCTGATCGGCGGCGGCGTGACGAACCAAGCGCTCGGCACGGCCACGCTCGGCGCCGTCGGCAGCGGCGGGCTGGCGAAGCTGGGCGCCGGTACGCTGGTCCTGGCCGGCTCCAATACGTACGCTGGAGCCACAACGGTGTCGGCCGGTCTGCTGGACGCCTTCTACCTCAACTCGCTGCCCTCCGTTGCGAGCCTGACCGTCGCCCCGGGCGCCGCGTTCGCAGTGGGCGTCGGCGGCGCGGGCCAGTGGCTGGCCACGGACGTGGACAATCTTCTGGCCACGGCCGCGTTCGGCGCGGGATCGTACGTCGGGTTCGACACCACCCTCGGCGACTTCGCCTATGGGACCGCCATCACCGGCGCGAAGGGCCTCGTCAAGATGGGCACGAACAGCCTGACCCTGTCCGGCGCCAACACCTACGGCGCCGGATCGTGGATCATGAATGGCCGGCTGGTCCTCGACGCGAATGAGGGGCTGGGGACCGGCGGGCTCATGATCGGCGGAGTCGGGACCGCCGGCGCGCTTTCGCTCTCCAACGCCAGCCAGACGGTCCATGGCGCACTGCTCGTGAACTCGACGGTGAATGCGGACAGCGAAATCCATATCGGCAACGGACAGTCGCTGGTCGTCCTCGGAAGCGTCACCAACGGCAGCCTGGTCGACGGCACGACCCGTACGGCTGTGAGTGGCGCAGGCGAGTGGGCCGTGACGAATGCGGGCGGCGTCTTTCATGTCGGAGTCCGCTC
>CAYXFW010000035.1:0-12666 GCA_964464305.1 uncultured Verrucomicrobiota bacterium | reverse complement strand
TCGCCAGGGTCGTCTCGGTGACGCCGGTGACGGTGTCGGACGGCGATGCCGCGCCCGTCGTCACCGTGCGCGGAGATGCCTCCCTGGCGAAGGATCTCGCGAGCGCGCGGAGCGATGTCTACTACGGCCTCGACGAGCGCGTCCTTTTCGATCTCGAGCGCCGCAACCTCCTGCCTCCGGCCTATGCGACCTCGATGCCCAACCTTCCGGAGCCGCTCGCGCTCGTCCGCAGCACCGGTTTGCTGGTCGAGCCGGAGCCGGGATACGAGAAGGACTCCGGACCGCGGGGCGGCGTGATTGTCGATGCGCGCGACCGTGCAGGCGAACGCCTCGTGGTCATGGGGCTGGTGGGCGGGCAGGTGGAGAACGATCACTATCCGTACTACGAACTCGTCTTCGCCGGCTCGCCGGGCTCGACCGGACTCGCGTACGTCGGCGGCCAGCGCTTCTTCCACGATTTCGCCGGTATCGAGGGGGCGGAGTGGTACCTGGTGTGGCCGGTGCTTTTCCTGCCCGCGGTGGTGCTGGGGATCCCCCTGTTCACGCTCGTGCGCCTCGTTGCGATACATATCCGGCGGCGCCGGGAACCTGAGACCCCCGGTCGGCCTGTCCCCTGATGGCGGGATCCCGGCGCGGCGGGTGTCTGACCGGAACGATTCGGCTGAAACGGCGGCGGATAGATCGGGGGGCCACCGCGCGCGGCAGCCGCGGCAGGCGGGCGCGCCTCGCATGCCTCCCGGCCTTCGTGACCGTTGCGCCGACGATTGACTCGGCCGTATCGCCGATGCACCCTCTTCGCAAGAACGTGCACAGCTCCAAAAGGAGAAGGCGCATGACGACCGGCGCGAGAGCCGCAGAGACCGGAGGGAAGCAATGTGAAAGTAGAAAATATAGACGCGACCCCTTCCGCGGAGATTGGGCTGCGGCGAGTGACACAGCGAGCACGTATGTGCTTTATCGGGTTGCTGTCTCTCATGGGTATGTCGTGTGGTCGCGAGTTGTCTCCGCAGGACTACTTCGGCGTTGTACTGTTGAATGGCGAGAAGTTGGCGTACGATCAGTTCGAAGGGCGGTATCTTGTCGATGGAGCGGTAAGTGCCAGGTCGCCCGTTGTGGGATTGGTCGCAACGTTCGGCATGGCGGAGGCGGATTTCATGCGGTTGGCGTCACGGTTCCATTGTGAGCCAGAGGGTTGTGTGCCCGCGACCTGGCACCTTGCCGATGAAGATCCTATCGTCAAGCACTTGGGTGATCGTGCCATGGCCTTCACTGGATCACACATGTTCTCCGATTGCGGCTCCGGAGGCGTACACTCGCCGGTCCCGAACTCCAATATGAGGCTAGTTCGTTCGTCAGACGGGAAAGTCTGCCTATACTTCCTACGCGGGCGATAGAGGAACACTCCTGGATTGTGGTTAGGGCCGGAAAGGGGTGCCCATCAAAGACTCGCGGTCCATCGACATGTTGCATCCCTCCCGCCTCTGTTCTTTGGGCTCGGGTGAGGCAAACCGGTCTCCGTAGCCTACGCCGTTCGTTCTTTGCCACAGTTCCGCGACGTGGGCCGCCAATCTGTCAGCGTTCCGTCGATCCCGACTTGATGGGCTCGTCTGGGATGCGTTTCGTTCAGTCAACTGCATCGGCAGGAAGACGCAGGTGCTAAAGGGGCGGAAGGGGTCGCGTCTATAAATGCTAATATTGCTCGCGGCTTGTGACGAGGATAGAGGCTGGCAGGGCGAGAGGCTGCGCGGGCTCGAGGAGAGGTGCTGGAGAGCAGCGGTCCCGGGTACGTGCTGCGGGCCGGATTGGCGTCGTAGATTCGCCCGATCCTGGGTCGTGGCGTTTTGAACTTTGGGGCCGATTTCCCGTCGTGTTCTGCGCAAGATCGCCGCGCATGCATCGCAGGGTTGCGACGGGGGTGGGCGTTTCCCTCCTGCCGGAGGCCCATCGCTCCGGGTAGCGCCATGGCGATGACGTGGTGCGCCCGCCTCCGCCCCGCAGGACGGCGGCTACGGCGCGGCAAGCCGGCGCGGCTGGCGGAGGCCACAGCGCCGCAGGTCGTAGCCTTGCGGCTACCTGCGGCGGGAGGATGGGGACATAGAAGCAGTGGTGTGTAATGGGACGGGCGGATGGGGCTCACGCGAAGGCGCAAAGCCGCGAAGAGGAGGAAGAAAGGACAGGATCACAGGATTTGTGGGATGGTGCGGGGGACATGGGTGGCCATGGGGATTCGGCATGCCGGTTGGGAGAAGCTCGGAGAGAGAGGACACTATTTCGGCGTTCTGCGGTTCGCTATTCTGCGGTTCTGCGGTTCGTCTGAGAGCAGCGGCGGCGGGAGATTGGGAGACGAGGCGAACAGCAGAATATCGAACATCGAACCGCTGAATCACGAAGGCCGGACGGCGATCCCGGCCCGAACCTTGCAGTGCCGGGTTGGGGACAGGCAAATAGCCATGCCCCCATGCCCGCTTCGGGGAAGAGAGAAGAAGAACCGAGGGGGCGGCGTTGGCATCGAAATCGAAATCGGGATCGCTATCGGGTCTCGACTCCGTCCTGCGAAGCCTTGTGCGAAGCGGGATTCCGACTCCGATCCCGATAGCGATTTCGATTTGGCGTGCGTCCGGCGGGGTGGGGGGCGGGCTGTTTACCTGTCACCATGATTATGGTCAACTGAATCGTTCCTGCTAAGTTCTTGGTGGGTTCCGGCATTACCCATTGCATGAGCGAATCGATCCCAGGCGGGGCGGACGGGCTGCCCGACGCGCACACGATGCGCGTCCAGCAGCTTTTCGTCGGCCACCAGACCGCCATCAAGGCGTTCATCCTCTCGTTGCGGCCCGACTTCGTTGAGGCCGGGGACATTCTCCAGGAGACCTTCCTCACCGTCACGCGCAAGGCGGCGGAATTCCGCGAAGGATCGAACTTCGGCGCGTGGGCCTTCGCGATCGCCCGGTTCAAGGTGCTCGAAGCCGGCCGCGTGCGGCGCCGGGAGACGGATCTGTCGGACGAGGTTCTCGACGCGCTCGCGGCCGATGCCCCGCCGGCGCCGTTCTTCGACAGCCGCCTCGCGGCGCTACGGGACTGTCTGCGCCGCCTCGCGCCTCGTGCCCGGGAGATCGTCCGCCTGCGCTACCACGCCGGCCACGGCCCGGACGAAATCGCCCGCCACCTGTCATGGTCCTCCAACGCCGTGAATGTGGCGCTTTCCCGCGCCCGCGCGGCCCTGCGCACCTGTGTCCAGCGTGCCGCCGGGGAGGCCGCATGAACGCGCGCCGTCTCGCCGGCCTCCTCGACGCGCATCTCGACGGTCGCCTTGCGCCCGACGAGCGCGCCGAGTTGGAGAAGATCCTGCTGGCCTCGCCCGAGGCGCGCAGGTTGTTCTGGGAGCATGCCTCCCTCCATGGTCTCGCGCACGAGGCGGTGCGCCTCGCGTGGGGGGACGAGGAGCCCGCGCCCGCGCGCCCGGGCCTTTTCGGACAACTCGTCGCATTCGTCCGGCCGCCGCGCCGGGCGGTGGCCGCCGGTGCGCTCGCCGCAGCCGCGCTGGCCGCGCTGGTCATGGCGGTGTTGCCGGGCCGTCCGCCGGTTCCGTCCGCCCCCGTGGGCCCGCGGTTTGCGGCGGTCGAGGGCCGGGTCGAGATCGTGCGACAGGGCGCGCCAGTTCCGGCCGCGGCCGGCGACGCACTGGCCTCGGGCGATGCCATCCGCGTTGCTGTCGGAGGCTCGGCGAGTCTCGAGTTCCCGGATGGCACGCGCCTGCGGCTTGGCGACGGCGCGTCGATTGTGATCGAGGACGCCGGCGCGCTACGGTTTGCCCTCGAAGCCGGCCGGCTCGAGGCCGAGGTTCGCCCCCGTCCCGCGTCACATCCGATGGTCGTGCGGACGCCGCTCGCCCGTGCGACGGTCCACGGCACGGTCTTCGCGTTGAGTGCCGGCGCGGACGCGACGCGGCTGGAGGTTCGGGAAGGCCGTGTGCGCATCGCCCACGCGCAGCGCGCGAGCGAAGTCGAGGTGGGCGGCGGAGAATACGCCGTGGCCACGGCCGATGCCGACGTCCGCGCCGGTCTTGCGGCCGCCGCGCAGCTGCCCGGGGATGCAGCCGCGACGGCGGGCGACCGCGATCCTGCGCTTCATCCGTTCTCGTCGGACAGCCCATGGAACACGGCGCTCGGCACGGGCGCGGCGTTCGAGGACATCCGGGCTGCGGCCTTCGATCCGTCCGCCGGCGCCGTGGTCCTGCCCGCAGCCCATGACCGCGCCGTCATCCTGGCCCGCCCCACCGATCCCGAGACGTCCGTGGTCGACCGCTACACCGGCCGGGAACTGGCCCGCATCCGCGCGCCCGCGGGGGCGCTGGCGGGAGCGCCGCGGCTCGCGCCGTGCACGATCGTCGAGACCGCCGCCGGCCGCGCCCTCGAACTGGCTCTTGCGGACCGAAGCGGGGCGGCGATCGTGGCGGCCCTCTGCATGCCCGTGGATCTGCGCGGGCCCGGCATTCCGCCGGCGCAAAGCGGGCTGACGTTCTCCGGGCTGCCGCTCGTGGCCGGGATCGTCCGCGCCGGGGAATGGACCGGAGGCATCCGGCATGCGCTGTCGGCGCATGTCGTGCACACGGCCCTCTCGCGCGCGCCGAACGGCGATGCCTTCGTCTGGCCGGCGCGGCACACGCCGATGGAGACGAAGATGCTGGATGCCATGGGTGCGGATGGCAACCTGCGCTACGGCACGCTGCTTGCGATCCCGCCCGGCGTCGACCTCGCAGCCCTCGGCCTCGAACCCGGCAGTCCCGCGATGGCCCTCGCCCGGGCGCTCCAGGACTACGGCGTCTACCTCGCGCACAGCTTCCGCGGCGGACCGGCCCCGGCGGCGGGCGGCTGGACGCCCCCGGTTCTGCAGCTCTTTGCCGAAGAGCCGCCCGCCGGCGACGCGCGCGCCCTTGCCGCGGAGGTGTCCAGACTCGTCCCCCTCCTGAAGGTCGTGATCCGCAACGGCGCGGGGTCGACCGGCGGCGGTGGCCCGCCGCGCCGCCCGCCCGCCCCCGGCCTGATCCCGGAGCCCGTGCCATGAGCCATTTCCGTGTTGCGGTCCTCTTTCTCGCGCTCGCCGCCGCGCAGGGCGCGCGAGCCGCAACGACGATCACGCTCTCCACCGAGGTCGTCGTGCCGGGCGTCCGGCCCTTCGGTATCGGGCTGGCGCAGGTCAACTACTACGACTCCGGCCAGATGATGAAGGAATTGCTGTTCCGGAACCCGGGGTTCGAGGGGCTGCTGTACCAGTCCATCGTCCGCA
Organism: uncultured Verrucomicrobiota bacterium; assembly: GCA_964464305.1. Classification (GTDB taxonomy): domain Bacteria; phylum Verrucomicrobiota; class Kiritimatiellia; order PWTM01; family PWTM01; genus VGWF01. The sequence continues at coordinate 7,380 of CAYXFW010000035.1, read as the reverse complement.
TCGGCCCCGCCACGGCGACGAACGCCGTCGAGGATCTCCCGTTCACGCAATGGCCGAGCGGCTTCTGGGACGCCGCCGCCTTCGAGTTCGCCTGGGGCACGGCGTCCGGCCGCGCCGGGGTCGTCACGCACTCGCTCGCGCCGAACCGGGCCGGCACGCCGAACGATCCGGCGGGCGATACGAACGGGACGACCTACGTCTTCGGCGACAGCGGCGTCGCGGCCGCGCCCGGCGATTACCTGATCCTGCGCAAGGTCCACGCCGGCGGCACCAACAGCGGCGCAGCCTACGGGAGTTGGTCTGCGAGCGTCTCCGGCAGCGGCGCTGTGTCGAGCGAGACGAACGACCTTCCCCCCGGCACGGAGGGACAGCAGTGCGTGCGGATGACCGCGCTGGCGGCCGGCGACCAGGCGTCGGTCAGCGGGCAGTTCGACACCCTGACGACGCGGTTCGTCCTCCTGAACGGCGCGTTCCGGGTCGCATTCAAGGCGCGCGGCGTGGGCGGCGCCAACCGCATGCTCGTCAGCGTGCAGCGGGGAAGCGTCCCGGCGTATCTGAGCCAGACGGTCCAGCTCACGCCTGACTGGGCCGACTACACGCTGCCGTTTCCGGCCGCGGAGACCTCCACAGTGGCGGGGACCGTGGCCGTCCGGTTCTCGGCGGTCTCGCAGAGCGCCGTGCTTCTCGACGATGCCAGCCTGCGGCAGACCGACGGCGATCCGTCCAACCCGACGGCGTTCCGCGATGCCGTTGTCGCGGCCCTTCGCGAACTTCGTCCCGGCATCCTGCGTTACCCGAACTGGCAGACCCTGGGCGAATCGCTCGACAACGAACTGGCCGGCGTCTTCGCGCGCAAGCGCTCGGGCTACTCCGTCTACGCGACCGGCGAGAACAACCTGCGGCCCGGACTTCACGAATTCCTTGAGCTCTGCGAGCACATCGGCGCGGAGCCGTGGTACAGCCTGCCCACCGTGGTCTCCGGCTCCGAGGCGACGAACCTGATGGAATATCTCGCGGGCGGCACGAACACCGCGTACGGCGCTCGCCGGGCCGCGCGGGGCCGTGTCGCGCCGTGGACGGACGCGTTTCCGCGCATCCATCTCGAGTTCGGCAACGAGAACTGGAACAACACGTCGTATCGCGGCGGCGCGATCTCGGCGGCCGTTCCGTGCGGCAACCGCGCCGGCGGGATCTTCGCGCTTATCCGGGCCTCGCCGTACTATTCGACGAACCGCTTCCGGCTCGTGCTGGGCGGGCAGGCGGGCAACCCGTGGCTCAACCTGCAGCTTCACAACGCGTGTCCGAATCACGACACGCTGACGCTTGGGCCGTACATGGCCAGCCGCGTGGACAGTTACGCCAGCGACGAGGAACTGTTCGGGCCGCTCTTCGCGGAGCCGGAATGGTGGTCGAACAACCCGTCGCCCACGACGGGCCTCATGCGCGTGACGCACGACAACCTCCAGGCCTCGTCGCGCCCCGTGCCGCTCTCGGTCTACGAGGTCAACCTCCACACGACCGAGGGGGCGATTTCACAGACGGCGCTGGACGCCTTCGCGCCCTCGCTCGGCGCCGGGATCGCGGTCGCGGGCCACATGTTCGCCATGCTTCAGACCCTCGGCATCCGCGATCAGGTCTTCTTCTCCCTGCCGGGCCACCGGTTCACGCGCAGCGACGGCAAGACGGTCGCGCTCTGGGGCGCGGCGCCCGACTACGGCGTGACGGGGCGCCGCCGCCCGCAATTCCTCGCCCAGGTGCTGGCCAACGAGGCGCTGCGCGGCGACCTCGTGCAGACGGTCCACGGCGGGGACAACCCGACGTGGAACCAGCCGTACATGAACCGCGTCGGCTACGCCAACGCGCACCACCTTCAGTCGCATGCGTTCGCCGACGGGCCCGACCGGTCGCTGGTCGTCTTCAACTTTCACCGCACCGATCTGCTCGACGTAACCTTCGCGGGGGCCGCCCCGCCGCTCGGAGTCGTTACGATCCGGCAACTCGCCTCTGCGAACGTCACCGACGGCAACGAATCGAACAACGTCGTCTCGACCTCCACGCAGTCATTCGGAACCTTCGACCCCGCCGTCCCGCTGTCCTTGCCGCCTCACTCGATGACCGTGCTTCACTGGTCGACGGTCGGTCCTGCCATCGGCATCTCCGTGTCCAACGCTCCGGCCTCTGTGCGGGTGGAGTGGGACGGCGCCGCGGGGAGGGAATACCAGGTACAGTTCAGCGCAGACTTCGTCGCATGGAACGATGCCGGTCCCCGCATCCCCGGCGCCGGCGGCCCGACGGCCTTCCTCGACGACGGCACCCACACCGGCACCCCGCCGGGCCAGGCCGGCCGCCGGTTCTACCGGGTCTTCCTGCCGTAAACGAGCTTCACGTCCCAAGGTCCGGACTCGACACGTTGTTCCGTGCCGGCGCGGCGGAGCGGGCGGTGTGTGGGGTGCTTTCCCAGCCCGCGGTGGTGCTGGGGATCCCCCTGTTCACGCTCGTGCGCCCAGTTGCGATGCATATCCGACGGCGGCGGGAGCCCGCGGTGCCCCGAGTGGCGTAGGCGAGGATCGAGCCTGTCGCACCGGATTGCGCCCGATCTCAGGGCCTCGCCCACCCCGGCGTCCCGAACCAGTCGTGCATTTCCTTCGCGAACGGCGCGATGACTTCCGGGGGCTCGGGCCACTGGCCGAGGTCGCCGGTTTCGGCGATCCATGTGTCGAGCGCGGCGCGAAGGCGAAGATGGGCTTCGCGGGCCGCGGGCTCCGACGACGCGGCGAGGTTGTGGATTTCGTGCGGGTCGCTGTCGAGATCGTACAACTCCTCGCACGGACCGGCGCGTGCCATCAACTCGGCCGGCGGGCCGATGAGTTCGCCGCGGGCCTGCATGGCCCGCATGAGCGGGATCACGAGGAAGCACTTCTCCTTGTAGCGATTCAGTGAAGCAAAGGTCGGACCGGTCGAGAAGGTGCGAATGTAGCGCCACCGGGCATCGCGAACGGTTCGGATGCGCTGGACGGTCTCGTCGATGCGATCGCGCGCGCTGAAGGCAAAGGTCCGCTCCGGATCCGGACGGTTTCCGAGGAAGATTCGGCTCTGCATCAGCGGTGGCCGCGGCACGCCGGCGATCGCCAGCGTCGTCGCGGTGACATCGATCAGGCTGATCACGCGATCGTCGACAGCCCCCGGCCGGATCTGCGGCGGCGGAGGGAAGTTCTTCGGCCATCGGACGATCATCGGCACATGGAGGCCGCTGTCGTAGCACCAGTGGATGCTGCGCGCATCGAGCCGGCCGTTGTCGCCGAAGAAAATGACGACCGTGTCCTCGTCGAGCCCGTCCTTGCGCAACTCGTCCAGCACCTGTCCGATACGGCGGTCCATGCCGGACACCGAATTTAGAAACCGCGCCCACTCTTGCCGGACCACCGGGCGATCCGGGTAGTACGGCGGCGGGATCACATTCTCCGGCGTGGCGATCCGCTCGTGCTCGCGCTCGCCGACCCACTCCACGCGCTCCTTCTTCGCGCTCTGGCGGTCGTAGATGTCGTATTCGCACTCGTGCGAGTTCACGACGGCAAAGAAAGGCTGGTTGGACTTCAGCATCCCCCAGTCGCCGGACTGGTAGATCGGCCCCTCGTTGACGAAATTGAGGTCGAGCTTGCCCGTCCCCACATTGTGCACGCCTGCGGTCTTGATATTGGCCGTCCAGTATCCGGCGTCGCGCAGCCAGTGCGTGACCGGCCTTACGCCCGGCGGCAGCCGGAAATCGTCGTCGCGATGCGACCGCATCGGATGCGTGTCGGTGCTGGTCTGGTGCATGCCGGTGAAGAACGCGGAACGGCTCGGCGCGCAGGTCGGGTTCGTCGCAAAGACCCGTGTGTACCGCACGCCCTCTGCCGCAAGCCGGTCGAGGTTCGGCGTCTTGACCTGCTGCGCGCCGTAGCAGCCGAGGTCGAGGCAAAGGTTCTCTCCGACGAGCCACAGGATGTTCGGACGCCGTTCCGCCGCGGTACTGGCGATGGCGGCGGAAAGGCCCACCATGCCGGCGATCAGCGCCGTCGGCGGGAAGGGCCCCCGTGCTCGTTTCATTGTCTCGTACCCTCCCGTTCGCGGGCGACGCCATCCGGCGCTCACCCAATGGGCAGGTTATCCACGCGGATGTCCGCCATACAAGGTCAATCAAACCCGCGGCAACATCGGGACTCCTTCAGGGCCCGCGCGATCGCATCGACTTGCACCACTTGGCGCACGTCGCGGCGCCCCCAGTTGGGCATGCGAGAGGACAGGCAAACAGTTCCGTCCAAGGGTTGGAAGGACGGAAAGTCGGGTCGTCCGAACCTTGGACGCATCGAGTGCCGATTTCCGGGGCGCTTGTGTGAGAAGTTCTGAGCGGCTTCCGGTCTACCGGATCTTCCTGCCGTGGACGAGCTTCATTTCCCAAGGGCCGAACTCGACGCGATGTTCCTCGCCGGCGCGTCGGAGGGTGGCGGAGTGGGGGGCGTCGGAGGCGTTGACGGCGATCACGGCCTCGCGGCCGTCGGGGGCGCGGAAGGCGCCGAGCGCGAGCCGTCCCGGCGGATCGGCGACGGGCGGTGGCAGCGAGACGCCCATCTGAAGGAACGGCCGGCCTTCGCCGTGGTAAAGCGCGACCCACCGGCGGTACAGGTCGTGCTGCGGCGGCAGGCCGTCGTGCATCAGCGGACGCGCGGCGCCGTCGGCGAGGATCTCCGAGAGGCAGACGTCGTCCACCCACACCCGGCTCGCGCCCTCGATGTGGATCATCATGCGGATGACCGTGGCGTTGGTCGGCGGCTCGATTTCGGCGGACACCTCGCGCCAGTCGCCCGGCGCGGGGAAGGGGAGCGCCCACGAACCGCGGCTCACGAGGCCGGTGCCGAGCGCCGCGATGCCGATCGATGTGGGCCTCGCGAGCGAGCCCGTCCTCAGCCACGCGGAGAGGCGGTACCGGCGGCCAGGCACGAGGCCGGCGGGGCCGACCGTCACGTTGCGCGACACCTGCGTGATCACGCCATTCGTTGCGTGCTCGATCCGCAGGCTCGCGTCGCCGCCGTGGCGGACCTCCGCGTCCCGGGCGGGTCGCCCCGCGTAGACCCGCTTTTGCCAGCCGTCGACGCGCTCCCACCCCACGGGCGCCTCGCCGCTCCATTCTTCGAACCCACCGTTGGACAGCACCGGGGCCGGATCCAACGGCCAGTGGGGCACAAGGTGCGGCATCTGGCCGGAGACAATGCAGTGGGCGGTCATGTCGCGATCGGTCGCCCGCGGGTTGCTCTGAAACAGCGGGACGAACTCGTGGTAGACGTGGCCGAAGACCGACTCCAAACTGTGGCCGGGCAGCCGCGGCTTCCCGACGACCTCGTAGTCGCGGTAGTCCTGGATGCCGACCGCCTGCAGAAACAGCTCCTGCGGTTCCTCGAAGCCGAGGACAAGATGCCCGCCGGCCTTGCGCGCTGCCGCATGAAGTTCCTCCATCTGTTGGTGCGCCGCCAGCGTGTCCCAGAGGCCGGGGCCGGGCGGGTGTCCGTGCGTGGTCGCGCGGCAGTCGCCGCCGCCGTACATCGCCGCGCCGACGACCTGGTCGATCTGGAACAGCTCCGCGCCGCGGCGGACCGAGCCGTCCGCGAGACCCGCGAACCACGCGCGCGTCCAGGCGTCGCCGCGACAGAGCGTCGCGGCCTCGCCGCCGCGGTACCAGCTCGAGGTCGCGGTCAGGAAGCTACCGTCGCGCTTGACGATCGCGTGCGTCGCGGCCTCGCGCTCGAAGCGTTCGCGGCCGTCCCACTCGAACGTGCCGTCGGGCTTCTTCGAGTAGGTCCGGCACCATTGGTAGCCGGAGGGCCACAGGAAGACGTGTCCGCTGGCGCGTCGCACGGCCTCGGTACAGCGCTTGAAGCCGTCCTCGGACGGGAACGGCGGGAAGTAGTCCGGCGGCGCCCAGGTTCCGACGCCCTCCCAGCCCCAGAAGGTGACGATCAGCGGAACGCCCGCGAAGTGCTTCGACCAATAGCCGTCGAGCCAGGCCTCGATGCGTTCCGGATGCGCGAGCCAGTCGCGGCCGAAGCGGACCTGCGCCGGACCGTCCCGGAGCCAGGCGGGCAGGTCGGTGCGCCGGTCGAGCGTGCGCGCGCACCAGGGTTGGGTGAGGGCCCACTCCTTGTAGAGCGCCGCGGCGTCGCGCCAGTCCGTTCCGGTGCCGGCGGTGCCGCGAAATACGCCGGCGACAACGGGAAACGCGGGTTCCAGGGGCGTCGCGAGGTCCTGCAGCACGGGCCGCGCCCAGCCGAACACCAAGCCGTCACCGGTCCGCGTGGCGGCGAGCGACTTGGGATGGCCGGCGGGATCCTCGCTCCACGTCACCAGGCCGCCGCCCGGGCCGTAGGCGCATCCGAATTGTGCGGCGAGGCTGCCGGGCTGGTTGGCCGATACGGACTGTCCCGGTCTCCACTGCTGCGGGCGCTCGAACACGCCGCCCTTGGTCGTCCCCAGCACGAGCCGGTCGCCGGCGCCGTCCCCTCCGATCGGAGTGCGCAGCGGCAGGAGAGGGTAGACAACCCGCTCGACGACCGCGCCCGTCGCGCCCTCGATGCGAATGCGGAAGCGGAAAAACCCCGGCGCCGCCGGCTCGACGGTGCAGAGCGCCGCGAGATCGAGTCCGCCGAGGCGTTCGTAGCGGAAGGCCGCGCCTGTGGCGGCGGCTTCGCGGCGAATGGCGCCCGCGTCGCGCGCGGTCAGCTCGCGCGGCTTGGCGGGATCGCCGCCGGGGGGCACGACCGTAAGGCGGAAGACCGAGACCTCGCCGGTCCCGTGCCACAGGACGGTACCGGAGGTGGCGTCCGCGAAGCGTGCGATGCAGCCCGTGGCCGGGGCAAGATCGAGCGCGGCGTCGCCGCTGCGCAGGCTGATGGACGCGCCGGCCCCCGCGGTTGCGGCGGCCACGGCACACACGACGGCGGTCCAACGGGTGGTTTGCATGACAGGCCCTCGTCCGACGGGCGGCATGGTGGACGAAGCCCGTCTGGAAGGCGAGCCTCCGACCCGAGGCGGACACATTGAGTCCCCACGCCCGCCTGCCCCGAGCTAGTCGAGAGGCCTGCCCCGAGCTTGTCGAGGGGCGGGCCCAAAGCGGCCCGATCGAGCGCGCAGAGAGCGCAGAGGAGGAAGGAATGGGCCGGGAAGAGGGGAACGGACAGGATCACAGGATGGACGGGATGGGGACGAGGCGGGAGCAACCGCCATGCTCCCGGACTCAGAGTTGATGGAGGGCCGAGCTATGCGAGGCCGGGAAGCAAGCGCTCCGAAGCACATCTCCCCGGGCTCGCGGTAGCTCGCCCCTCCAGGACGCGAGGATCCAGCGTCTCAAGA
>CAYXFW010000034.1:0-12811 GCA_964464305.1 uncultured Verrucomicrobiota bacterium | reverse complement strand
TCGACGAACTCGCCGCTCTTGAACAGGGTGATCGTCTCGCCCTCGGGAATCTCCGCGAGGCGCTCGAGCTTGTAGGTCTGCTTGCGCTCCTCGAGCATCCGCCGGGCCTCGTCGCGCGCGACCTCGACACGCTCGAACGGATGGTCCTCGGCGACGATCTTCGCCATCTCCGCCTCGATGGCCGGAAAATCCTCCGGAACGAGACGGTGCGGGAGATCGAAGTCGTAGTAGAAACCGTCCGCGGTCGCGGGGCCGATGTCGAGGCGGACGTTCTCGAAGAGGCGGCAGACCGCCGCCGCCATGACGTGCGACGCGCTGTGGCGCATCGTCTCCAATTCGGGCGAGTTTTGTTTCTTCATCCGTTCGCCGGCCCCCGCCCGCCGGGCGCGTACAAATGCGCGGGCGGCCGGATCCTGGCCGGAGACCCGGGAGTATCCTCATTTTCCGGCCGGATTCAAGCACGAACGGATCCGGCCCCGGGCGCGGGCGCACCGCGCCGATTTTGCGGGCCGGTGCGGATCACCGGGCGACAGGGGCGGCCGGAACGCCGAAGTCGACGATGCGGTCGTGGCCGGTCACGCGCCAGGTTCCGTCGTCGCCGCGGATTTCGACCGTCAGATCCAAGGGGGCGCCGCCGGTTGTGTCCGGCAGAGGGAAGACGCGCGCCCAGACCGGGGTCCCCGGCGGCATGTCCGGCGTGGCGTCGCCGTCGGAGTCCGCGCCGAGCATGTCGCCGACGCCGAGGAATGAACCATCCCCGGCGCTATCGACGGCAATCATACGGTTCCGGGTGGCGTCGTAGATCTCCAGCCGGCACGGCCGCGAAGCGCGGATTCGGAAGTTCAGGGGCGCGCCTCCGGAGCCCGCAGAGCCAATCTCGTGGTACACCGGCACGGAGAAGAATGCGTTCCAGAGGCTGAGGCTGGCGTGGATGGTGGAACGGGTCGCGGCGGCGTCCGGGTCGGCGACGACTTCCCACAGCGACGTAACGGCCGTATCGCCGGTCCACGCAAGCCGGATGCGCGCCGGCGGTCCCGCCGCGCCGGATGCGGTCGCCAGGACGGGGAGCCCGGACAGGGGCGCAAGCTGCATGGGCATGGAGGCTGCGGAGGCGGCTGCGTCGAGGCGGGCGCGGACGACGCGAGGGGTGGCGGCGGTCTCGATCGACATCGCACCGGGGCCGTCGGCACCCAGACGGCCGCCCGCGCCGGCTGCACCGGCATTGAGAATCCAAAACCACGCGCGCGCCTCGCCGTTCGGAGACACGCGGGTCGCGACGTACCGCGGCTGGATGTCCGCAGCGAAGGCGTTCTTCGCGACCGGAACCGCGGCGCGCGCCTCCGGCGGCTTCGGATCGAACGCATCCAGGTGTCGCCGGGAGTACGGCGGAAGGGCGGCGCTGTCCGCCAGTTTTCGCGTCTCGGCGAGCAGGGCGGTCATTTCCTCCCGCCGTCCGGCGTCGCGCAGGAACTCGGCGCGTTGCATCCATAGCGTAAGCCGTTCCCGCGGCGCCATCTGCGCAAGTCCGTCCATGCCGGCGAGCGCCTCGCGCCAGACGCTTTCCGCCTCTCCGGGGCGACCCATGGCGGCAAGCAAGCCGGCCTGAACCGCCAGCAAATCCGGGCGCAGATACGGCAGATGCATCATCTCGTTCAGCCGGAGAGCTTCGCCGATGATCTCCATGGCCTCGCGCAGAAGGCCCCGCCGTTGAAGATGCATGGCGTAGGCGCGGTAGACTTTTGCCTCGAGAAGTTTGTGGCCGGATTCGCGGTACCACGCCAGCGCGGTGACGAAATCGGCTTCCGCGGCTTCCAGGAGTCCGGCTTCGCTTCGAGCCTTGGCCCGCCAGTAGGCGCAATCGGCTGCGATATCGCGATATTTCCGTCTTGCGGCCTCCTTTTCGACCCGATCGAACAGGGACCACGCTTCGTCCGAACGGCCGAGCCGGGCGCACAACGTGCCGCACTGCCGGAGAACGAAGAGGGCGTCGGACGTCTTTCCTGCCGCACGGAGCCGTTCGGCATGTGCCCTGAGTTCTTCCAGAATCGCATCGGTCGCGCCCTCTTCATCCGCGCTGTCGCGGAGGCGGTTCGCTTCCGGCCCCAGGGCGTCGTCCGGACCGGCGGCGAGGGACAGGGCCTTGGCATTGATCTCGTCCGCCTCCACCTTGCGGCCGATTCTGGAAAGGAAGACGGACCAGTTGTTCAGAACCCGGCGCGCCTCCGCCTCGGGGCCGTCGATCAGATCGGAGATCTGCGCAGCCAGACGGAACGCGGCCTCCGCTTCGTCGATCCGTCCCTGCCGCTGCAGGTGGTCGGCGCGGTCGAGAAACAGTGCGATCGTGACGCCGATCGCAATCCGGGCCTTGCCGCGCATGCGCTCCGGCGAAAGGTCTCCCTTCCAGAGCGCGTTCGCGTGCATCTCGGCTTCGCGCAGGGCCAGGAAGGCTTCGCCGTAATGTCCGACGACCGTGGCGGCCGTCTCCAGTTCGCAGGCCATTTGAACCGCATTGAAGCGGTGATGGGTGGCCCATCGGTAGTCGTTCGTCGGCACCTGCATCAGGCGACGGTAGGTCCGGTGCATCCAATCGAGCCGCCGCTCGTCGGGGATCGAAGGACCTCGGGTCCGGGCCAGCTTCCACATGGCCCAGTAGGCGCTCACGGGATCGTCGGAAGTCTCGAGACTGCGGAGCTCGGCCTCGATTCGATCGAGGTCAACCGCCGCGCGCGCGATCGCGGCGCGGGGAGGATCGGCCGGCGGGCTGGCGGTCATCGCCGAGAGAGGCTGCAGAACGAAGGCAGCGGTAAGAACCCGTACGAATCGCGATTGGGCCAAGGCAGATCCTCCTCTCCCGCGGCTGACTCCTGCCATATCCTACGCCGCGCGCGGCCGGAGGGAAAGGGGTTCCGCGCGCCGGGCGAGCCGGTGCGGACGGGCGTGGACGGGATTGCGGGGCGGTGGTAGGGTGGTGCGGGCGCGGGGAGGCTGCGCCGTGGAGGAGAAAGCGGCCATGAAGTCTCGATCCAAGGGCGGATTCACGCTGGTGGAGTTGCTGGTGGTGGTGGCCATCATCGGCATCCTGATCGGCATCCTGCTGCCGACCCTGACCGGGGCCCTGGCCCGGGCAAAAGAGACCCAGTGTGTCAACAACGTGGGACAGCACGCGAAGGCGCTGATCCAGTATGCCAGCCAGAACCGCAACCAGACCATCGTACCCGGCCCGACGGGGGAATGGATGGCGGCGCTCGACCGGTACATCTCCCTCGGTCAGCGCGCGGACGCCCGGCTTTGCCCCTATGCGGTGAAGGCCAATTCCCGGCGGGGGAGCCTCGACCGCGCCTGGACCAAGGACGGCTGGATCGGAAGCCTCGCCATCAACAGCCATCTGGCGGCCAAGACCCCCGGGGCCAACGACTACACCACCCTGTCGCAGCCGGATTCCGCGACGCCTGCCTTCGTGGACGGCGCCGAGTTCGAGACCGGCACCATCGCGTCCATGGCATGGCCGGACGACCTTGCGGGTTCGAGCAACTGGATTCTCGATCGCCACCGCAAGGGGATCTCGATGAGCTACTGCGACGGCCACTCGGAACGGGTCGACCTCGCCATGATATGGACCAAGAAATGGCACCGCAATTTTGTGCCGCAGGGCCGGCAGACGAATCCCACGCTCGGTATCGAGTGAGGGCGCGGACGTCCCGTCCGTGGGGAGCGCCCCGATGAACGAGGAATCCGCCCGCAGCATTCGGGTCCGCCTCCAGGGCGGCGAGCCGTTCGAGATGCCCGCCGGTACGACCGTCCGGGCGCTGTGCGGCCGCCGCCCGCCGCCCCCCGGTCTCTCCTGGCTCGGGGCGCTCGTGAACAACGAGGCCGTGACCCTTTCGTATCCCCTGGAGGTCGACAGCGAGGTCACGCTGCTGACCATGTGCGAAAGCCACGGATGGCGCATCTACCGCAACTCGGTCTCGTTCCTCCTCGCCAAGGCCGTTCGCGAGCTGCATCCGGGCGTGCGCTTCGCCGTCGAGCACTCGCTGGGATCCGGCTTCTACTGCTCGCTCGCCGTCAACGGGGGCAGTCCGACGGATGCGACGCTGGCGCACATCCGGGATCACATGCGCGACCTGGTCGCCCGCGATCTCCCGATCGAGCGACGCAAGATCGCCTTTGCCGAGGCGCTGAAACGGTTCGAAGAGGCCGGCCAGAACGACAAGTTCGACTTGCTCCGCTTCCGCAATCCGCCCAAGGTCGTCGTCTACGACTGCGCCGGCTTCGCCGACCTTGCCCACGGCGTCCTGGCCGACCGGACGGGCGCCGTCGGTCACTTCGACCTGATTCCGCACCCGCCCGGATTCGTGCTCCAGTTCCCCGAGCGCGCCCTCGCCCCCGTGCTGGCGCCGTTCGACCCCCAGCCCTACCTCTTCCGGATCTTCGCCCAGCACAAAGAATGGGGCCGGATCCTCGGATTGCGCACGGTCGGCGACCTCAACCGCATGGTTGCCGGACGCCAGGCTGACGAGATTGTCCGCATCGCCGAGGCCCTTCACGAGAAGACAATCGCCCGGCTGGCCGACCGCATCTCCGAACAGCGGCCCGGCATCCGGTGGGTGTTCATCGCAGGGCCGTCCTCATCGGGCAAGACCACCTTCGCCAAACGTCTCGCGGTGCAACTCCGCGTCAACGGACTGCGGCCGGTGGCGATCTCGGTGGACGACTACTTCGTCGAACGGGACCGCACGCCCCGCGACGAGGCCGGCGAGATGGACTTCGAGCATGTCGAGGCGGTCGATCTCGACCTTTTCAACGAGCACCTCGCCCGGCTCGACGGGGGCGACGAGGTGGAGCTGCCGTCGTTCAACTTCACCGAGGGCCGCCGCGAGTTCCGCGGACAGACGCTGAAAATCGAGCCCGACCAGCTCGTCCTTGTCGAGGGCATCCACTGCCTCAACCCCAGGCTCGGCTCCGCGCTGCCCGCCGCCCACCGCTTCCGCCTCTACGTCAGCGCGCTCACGCAGCTCAATCTCGACGAACACAACCGGATCGCGACGACCGACAACCGCCTGCTGCGGCGGCTCGTCCGCGACCACCAGTTCCGCGGCCACAACGCCCTGAGGACCCTCGGCATGTGGCCGAGCGTCCGCCGCGGCGAGAAGCGCTGGATCTTCCCGTTTCAGAACGAGGCCGATGCGGCATTCAACTCCGCGCTCGACTACGAGCTGGCGGTGCTGAAGCCCCTCGCCGAACCGCTGCTGAAGGAAGTGAAGCCCTATCACACGCAATACGCCGAGGCGCGGCGGCTGATGGCGTTTCTCGACAGCTTCCTCACGCTGCCGTACGGCCGTGTCCCGCCCACCTCGATCTTGAGGGAATTCATCGGCCGGAGTAGTTTTCGCTATGCGTGACGTGGGGACGCTGCGGTACTCCGGTCACGGGGGGAAGGAAACCATGAAGGTCCGGCCGTCCGCGCCCCGCCGCGCCGCCGCCACACGGGCTCTTGCGGCGTGTCTGGTCGCGTCCGTTGGCGCCTTCGCCGACGACGGCGCCTATCGCAGCGCGCCCGCCGCCGATGCGGAAGGTGCGGCGGACGATGCGCCCATGACCCGCACGCTGGGCGCCATATCCGGCGATCCCGCCCCCCTTCGCGAGGCCCTCGACCTCGAGGCCGCCGGCCGCGGCGCCGAGGCGATCGGGCGGATCGAGGCGGCGATCCGCGAGACCCCCGAGGTGCCGCGGCTGTGGGAGGTGCTGGGCCTCCTCCACTGGAAGAGCGGCCGGCCCGCCGAGGCCCTCGCCGTGTGGACCCGCTTCGCCGTGGCCGACGGCGCCCGGCCGGAGCCCCACATCTGGATCGGCGAACTCCACGCCGCGCGCAACGAGCTCCGCCCCGCCCTGGAGGCTTTCGACCGCGCGCTGAAGCTTGCGCCCGGCGACATGAATGCGCTCTTCCAGAGGACGCGGGTCTACCGGTGGCTCGGGCATATCGAGGAGGCGGCCGCGACCACGCGCGGTCTCTGCGCCCGGGAGCCGGACCGCGCCGACTTCCGGCGCGAGCTCGCCGCCGCCCTGTTCGCCAACCGCGAGTATGCCGAAGCGGCCGCCCTGTGGGCTCGTGTGCGTCGCGACCGCCCCACGGATTCCGATGCCGAGATCCGCGAGATCGCGTCGCGCGCCTACGCCACCGGCGACGACGCGGCGGTGCGCGACGCGGTGGCCTACCTCGAGCGCTTCCCCGGCCATGTCCTCGCCCTGCGCACGCTGTCCGATCTCGCGCAGAGTTCGGGCCGCCGGGAGGAGGCGCTGGACTACCTGAAGCGGCTGCTCAAGGTGGAGACCGACCCGAAGAAGAAGGCCCGCCTTGCCTTCCGGTGCGCCGACCTTCTTTCCGGGCTCCACGAGAGCCATCCGGACCGGTTCACGATTCAGGAAGCCGTCGATCTTGTCCAGGGCTACCTGACGGTGCATCCGTACGACGTCGACGTACGCCTCCTGCTCGGCGAGCTCTTCATCGAGGCGCAGGACTGGACGCGGGCGCGCGACGCCTTCGAGGTGACCCTGCGCGAGTACAATCCGCAGAATATCCGTGCAACCCGCGGCCTGTTCGAAATCTGCGTCGCCTCCGGCCGGCACCGGGAGGCGGGGAAATGGCTCGACCGGGTCCGGGCCTTCAATCCCGCGGACCCCTATCTCGCCTATCTCGAGGCGCGCATGGATGCGGCGAACGGGGATTACGGCGCGGCGCTGGAGGCCCTCGACCGCCTCGAAATCTCCGGGGCACGGGGCGCGGTCGCCGTGCTCCTCTACCACGGCCTCTCGGAAAGCGACTGGACCGACATTCCCTCCGTCCGCATCGTCCGCGAACAGATCGACGCCCTCAAGGCCGCCGGCTACCGGTTCGTCTCGGCCCACGACCTGCCCGCCACGCTGAACGAACGTAATGCGCCGGAGCAGCTCTCCCACCAGGCGCCGTTGAAGATCGCCTGCGTGACATGGGACGACGCCCGGCGCGATGCCATGCGCTATGGAACGCCCCTCGGCCGCAGTCTCGGTATCCCCATGACCATGCATATCCCGGTCGGCTATGTGAAGGAAGACCACCCGTTCATCGCCGGCTGGAACGGCCTCCGGGCCTGCACGACCGCCGGCACGTGGCACTTCAGCAGCCATGCCTATGACGGTCACGATCCGCGTCCGGCACTCCGGGGAGGGGGGGCCGTCCATCCTCTGGCCAACCGTCTCTGGTTGGACGATGCGGGCCGGCAGGAAACCGAAACGGAATACCGGGCCCGGCTTCTCCGCGAGTACCGGGGCAGCCGCGAGGCGATCGTCGCCGAGTTGAAACGCCCCCGCGAAGCCGACGTCTTCGCCTATCCGTTCGGCGACATCGGCCAGCTTTCGCACAGCAACGTCACCAACGCCCCGGAGCTCAACCTTGCCGTTGCCCGGAAGTACTACAAGGTCGGGTTCACCCAGAGCCATTTCGGCCACGCCGTGTACGGCGACGACCCGCTGTTGTATCAAAGGACGGAGCCGTTCCGCGCCGAAAGCGGCCCGAACCTCGTCGCGCGCATCCTGGGCCTCCATCCTGTGTTTCTCGCCCGCGCCACGCGCGTCGAGATCGCGGTGCTGGCGGACAAGCCCTACCTTGCGAACGAGATGCTCGACCTGCTCGCCCGCGATGGCTATCCCGCCGAGCGGCTCGCCCCTCTTCAGGACAAGGTGCGCCGGGCGTTCGGCGGGTCCATGTTCCGCTGGCCGTTCCGCCGGAAAACGTCGCCTGCGGTCGAGACTTCGGCGCCCCCGGTCTCCGCGGCCATGCCTGCCGGGACGGCGGAAGCGGTACCCGATCCGACGCCAGGCCCGGCGGCCCCCAAGACCGACAACCGGCAACTCCCTCCCCGGCACCGGCCGAATCCGCTTCCCGATGCGGGTCCGGCGCCGGGCGAGGAACTCCGCCGCGAGGCCGGACGAAACTACTGACCGACTGTGAAACCAGGAGAGACCCCATGCATCGAAGCCGGAATCGAATCGTCGCCACGGCGGTGGCCGCGGCAGGACTGGCCGCCCTCGCCGGACGCGCGGAGAACCCCGTGACCCTGCAGGCGATGACCCTCGCCGGCGAGCGAACGCAGGCCGTCGGCTGCCGCTACTGGATTTCCTTCCCCGACGGCTACGCCGCCGACCCCGCAAAACGCTGGCCGCTGCTTCTCTTCCTCCACGGCGCCGGAGAGCGCGGCAGCGATCTGGAAGTCGTGAAAAAGCACGGACCGCCGAAGCAGGTCGCATCCGGCACCAACCTGCCCTTCATCGTCGTCGCGCCCCAGTGCCCAGCCGGCGACTGGTGGGAAAGCACCCGGCAGACGCTGACCCTCATCGCCCTGCTCGACGAGGTCCAGGCGAAGCACCGCGTCGATCCGGATCGCGTCTATTGCACCGGCCTCAGCATGGGCGGCTTCGGGACGTGGCGTCTCGCCACCGAGAACCCCGACCGCTTTGCCGCCGTCGTTCCGATCTGCGGCGGCGGTCGCTGGTTCACCGTCGGCGCCATGACGAACGTCCCGGCCTGGGTCTTCCACGGCGCGAAAGACGGCGCCGTCCCGCTCGCCGAGTCGGAAAAGATGGTCGATGCCCTGAAGAAGGCCGGCGGGAATGTTCAGCTCACCGTCTACCCCGAGGCCCAGCACGATTCATGGACCGCCACCTACGCCAATCCGGCCGTCTATGAGTGGATGTTGAAAAACACACGCCGCGGAAAGTAGAAGGCTCCAAACTCTGGGGAAGGACAGAGTGGAAAAGGACCGGAAAGGAGCGCGACGCATTCCCCCGGTATCGCGTTGCCTCGGCGTCGCAATTCTCGGATTGTGCGTCGCCGTCGTCGTCGCGGGTTGCATTTCTCCCCAGGATTCCTCGGAAGACAGTGCGGAAACGAAACAGCGGCTGTTCTATGCGGTTGTGCCCCCGGATCTGGACGAGATCGAGGTCGCCAATCCGTACAGCGGAGAGGCGGTCCACACGATCCGCGGGTCCGGTCTCTTCCGGGAACTGGATGCGATTGTCCGATTCCACGCCAACGGACGCATGGTCAAGCACGCGTGTATGGGCAGCGCGATCATTCGTTTCAAGCGTAAGGGAGAAGTCTTCGGCGCCTGGGGCTTCGCCCATGGAACATTCTTCTTCGGCGATTGGGCAACCCCGGCGACGGAGAGGCGGCTCGCCGACTGGTTCGCCGCGAAGGGGGTCAAAGAGTTTCGCGAGTGGGTGGGGAAGGACGGTTCGGGGAGTGGCCTTTCATTTCCAATTCGAAAGACGGCGAACGTCCGTGGACTTGACTATCTGGCGTCGCAACAGCGGGGCGATGGATCATGGGGTGGCCGGGAAGGGGACACCCACGAGACGGCGCTGGCTCTTCTCGCCTTCCTGAATTTTGGGGAGACGCCTGGGACGTCTGTGGCCTACGGGCCGTGCATCGAACGTGCGCTGGAATGGCTGACACGTCAGACCCCAACCGAGGATGCGGATCGGGTCAGCTTGGTCCACGCCCTGACCGTGGCCAACGCACTATTTCGACGACCGGGGGTTGTCGCTGCGGTGATGCGAAACCGCGAGAGAATCGACCCGGCTCGCCTGAACGAACCGACAGCCACCCTCTTCAGAATCACAGCCGTGCCGGGTTCTTCGACAGGATGCCACTCGATTACAAACGCATCCATGTTGCGGGCCGCAGGTTCCGGCCATGGATCGACATCCGTGCGGCTCTATCTGGAATCCATGGCGGCCTTCATCGAAGGAGGCGACGTGTGGCAAAAGTACAATCGGGAGGTTCTGGAGCCTCTCTTGCGCACACAAGTCACCGACGGTTCATTTCCGAGCCCGGATATCAGGTCTCCGGTAGAGTCCACCGCCAGCGTCCTGATGCGCCAGAGCCTCTACTATCGTTTCTGGACAACGACGGAACTCCGCGGCCTGCGAACAGGTGCGGCTGAGGCGAAATGACCTGCGGAGGGCGACCGGACGCGTCCGGTCGTCAATGCAGCTTGCGGCCGCGGGGTTCGAGGCCAGCGCCACCGTTCCAGAGGATGATGCCCATCCGGCCCTTTTCCATGGACTTGAGGTAGGTATCCGTCGCGGCGATGATGATGGAGGGGTACATCCCGGACTCGTCCGTCCGGATCGTGAAAATGACCTTGCGGTCGTGAACCACGGACGCCACCCGCCCGTCCTTCGGGTCCACCACGATTCGGGTCCGGTGGGAGGCCTTTGGGGCCGGCGTCGTCTTGGTCTTGAGTGGTTTCACGAAAACCATTCTCCCACAAGTCGGAAAGAAAAACGAGCCCAAATGCGCAATATTCGGCCGGCCGTACGGCCGGCCCTCACTTGCAACGCGGGGGGCCGCCTCTATACTGTGCGCAACCCGGCTGGGCGGGGGGATGGAGACGACCATGGATGCACTGGCACTTGCGCGATGGCAGTTTGGCGTCACGACCGTTTACCACTTCTTCTTCGTCCCGCTGACGCTGGGGCTGTCGATCCTCGTCGCGCTCTTCGAGACGATGTACGTCCGCACGGGCGACGAGACGTACAAGCGGATGACGAAGTTCTGGGGCAAGCTCTTCCTCATCAACTTCGCCATGGGCGTTGCGACCGGCATCGTGCAGGAGTTCCAGTTCGGCATGAACTGGTCGGAATACTCCCGCTACGTCGGCGACGTCTTCGGGGCGCCGCTGGCCATCGAGGCCCTCCTGGCGTTCTTCCTCGAGTCGACCTTCCTCGGCATCTGGATCTTCGGCTGGGAAAAGCTCAGCCGGAAGGCGCACGCCGCCTGCATGTGGGCGGTCGCGATCGGCGCGAACATTTCCGCGGTCTGGATCCTGCTGGCCAATTCGTGGATGCAGGAGCCGGTCGGCTACGCGGTGCGCAACGGCCGCGCCGAGATGACAAACTTCTTCGCCCTGCTGCAGAATCCGCACTTCCCGATGCAGTTCCTGCACGTCTTCTTTGGCGCCGTGACGACCGCCGGGTTCTTCGTCCTGGCCGTGAGCGCCTGGCACCTGTGGCGGAAGCGCGTGGCGGATCTCGACTTCTTCCGGCGCTCGTTCCGGGCCGCCGCGGCCTACGCCCTGGTCGGCGTTCTCGCCGTCACGGGCGTCGGCCACGAACAGGGCCGCCGCGTGGTCCTCGAGCAGCCGATGAAGACGGCCGCAGCCGAGGCCCAGTGGGAGACCGAGAACCCGGCGGCATTCACCGTGTTCGCGAGGATCGACGAGAAGGCCCAGAAGAACTCCGCGGCCATCCGCATTCCCGGCGTGCTGAGCCTGCTCGCCTACAACAACCTCCAGGCCGAGTTCAAGGGGATCAAGGATCTGCAGAAGGACGCGGAGGCGAAATACGGCCCCGGCAACTACATCCCGCCCGTCTTCGTCACGTTCTGGTCCTTCCGCATCATGGTCGGGGCGGGCCTCCTGATGATGCTCCTTGCCCTGGCGGCGGTCGTGGCGGGGCGACGGAAGGCGGGCGCGCCGCCGCGCTGGCTGATGCCGGCGCTTGTCTGGGCCGTTCTGCTGCCCTACATCGCCAACAGCGCGGGATGGATGATGACCGAGATGGGCCGCCAGCCGTGGATCGTCTACGGCCTGCTGCGCGTCGAGCGGGGCCTGTCCGTGGCGGTCACGGCGGGCGAAGTCCTCTTCTCCCTCGTCACGTTCACGCTACTGTACGGCGCCCTGATGGTCGCGGACGTCTGGCTGCTGAGAAAGTACAGCCGGATGGGCCCGGCGGCCGTGGAAGAGTTGGAAGCCTGAGGAGACAGTCATGGAACTCAACACGGTGTGGTTCATCCTGGTCACGATCCTCTTCTGCGGCTATTTCCTGCTGGAGGGCTTCGATTACGGCGTCGGCATGCTGCTGCCGTTCGTCGCGCGCGACGACCGCGAGCGCCGGCTGGTGATCAATTCGATCGGCCCGGTGTGGGACGGCAACGAGGTGTGGCTGCTGACGGCGGGCGGCGCGATCTTCGCCGCCTTTCCGCACTGGTATGCGACGATGTTCAGCGGCTTCTATCTGGCGCTCGTGCTGGTGCTGGTGGGCCTGATCCTGCGCGGCGTGGCCATGGAATTTCGCAGCAAGGCGCCGGGTGCGTCGTGGCGCGCCGGCTGGGACTGGGCCATCTTCGTCGGGAGCCTCATCCCGGCGCTCATCTTCGGCGTGGCGGTCGGCAACCTGCTCCGCGGCGTGCCGATCGACGAGACCAAGACCTACACCGGGACCTTCCTCGGCCTGCTCAATCCCTATTCGCTCGTGGCGGGGCTGACCTTTGTCCTGCTCTTCCTCCTCCACGGCGCGTGTTTCCTGCGACTGCGGGTCGACGGCCCCGTGCGGGAGCGGGTCGATGCGGCCGTGAAGCGGCTCTGGTCGCTGACCGTCCTCGTCGCCGTCTGCCTGCTGGCCTTCTCGTGGAAGCAGACCGGCCTCTTCAAGGGCGGCGCGATCGCCTTCATCCTGCCCGGTCTCGCCGCCCTGGCGCTGGTCGGCGCGGGTCTCGTGAAGAAGCCCGGGGTGGCGTTCGGCCTGACGGCGGCCACGATCCTGCTGTTGACCGCCTCCGCGTTCCGCGCAATGTACCCGAACGTGATGATCTCGACGCTGAACCCCGCGTGGAGCCTGACGATCCACAACGCCAGCTCGACTCCGTACACGCTGAAGGTCATGACGATCATCGCGTGCACGATGGTCCCGGTCGTCCTGCTCTACCAGGGCTGGACCTACTGGATCTTCCGCAAGCGCCTCACCGGCGCAACGAAGTTGGAATACTGATCCCCTG